>NZ_SZWJ01000112.1:0-12482 GCF_012184455.1 Caulobacter sp. SSI4214
GGACCGAGCCTTCGGTGCGACGGCCGTGGGCGGCGATGTTGCTGCCGATCACCGCGCCGATGCCCGCGCCGGCCAGACCGCCGCCGGTCTCCCGATTCGTCGTCGAGCGCCGGCAGGCGTCGTAGTAGTAGCCTTGATTGTCGTAGGCGCCGCTGGGCGGCGCGCCGTAGGCCTGGGCCGAGGCCAGGGTCGGCGACAGAACGCCGCAAACGAGGGCGACGGAGACGCCCAGAACGGTCTTCATCTTGGAGGTCCTGCTCTTCGAGGCGATCATGGTCATGAGAGAAGCTGTCTTTTTAGGGGCGGCCCCGCTCTCCTTCGAGAGAGCCGGGCGCGCCCGCGCCCATCCGTTGATATAGACATGAACCCGGCAACATGAACGGTCCCTGACCGACATATTCAGCTTGGCTTGTCCGCGCGGAAAATCGTCCGTCGCCCTAGTTTTAGGGTATGGACGGCGGATGCAAGACCTGACGATCAACGCCGTCGGCGCCCAAGGCGACGGACTTTCCCGCACCGAAGACGGCAAGCCGGCCTTTGTGCCGCTGACCTTGCCCGGCGAGCGGGTGCGCGCGACGATGGATGGCCCCCGGGGCGAGGTCGAGGCGATCCTCGCCGCCAGCCCCGACCGGATCGCGCCGAGCTGCAAGCACTTCGGGACCTGCGGCGGTTGCGCTCTGCAGCATTGGGCGGCCCAGCCCTATCTCGCCTGGAAGGCCGAACAGATCCGCATTCAGCTGTCGATGGAGGGGCTGGAGACCGAGATTCTGCCGACCTTCGCAGCGCCGCCGGCGTCCCGACGACGCGTGGCGCTTCACGCCCGCAAGGGCGGCAAGGGGCAGGGCGCGCGGCTAGGGTTCAAGGAACGCCGCTCGTGGAACCTGACGCCGATCAAGGAATGTCCGGTCACCGATCCTCGGATCATCGCCGCCTTGCCGGCTCTGGCGCGTCTGGCCGAACCGTTCCTGGAGCATCCGAAGTCGGCCCCGACCCTGCATGTCACCCTGACCGGCACGGGTCTGGACATCGACGTCACGGGCGTGGAGCGCAAGAGCGGCGGCCTGTCGGCCGACGCCCGGATGCGCGCGGCCATGGCGGCCGGCGAGGGCGACTTCGCGCGGGTCACCTTGGCGGGCGAGACCGTCTACGGCGCGCGTCAGCCGCTGGTGAAGCTGGGTCAGGCGGTCGTCGGCCTGCCGCCGGGCGCCTTTCTACAGGCCGTGCCGGCCGCCGAGCGGGCCATGGTCGATTTCGCGGTCGCCGAGAGCCAGGGCGCGAGCCGGATCGCCGACCTCTATTGCGGCGTCGGCACCTTCACCTTCCGCCTGGCCGAGATCGCCGGGGTCTACGCCGCCGAGATGAGCGCTCCGGCCATTGCCGCCTTGAAGGCCGCCGTCGGCCCGACCTCGGGTCTCAAGCCGATCACCGCCGAGGCCCGCGATCTCGTCCGTCGTCCCGTGCTGAGCACCGAGCTGGCCAAGACCGACGTCGTCGTCATCGACCCGCCGCGCGCCGGCGCGGCCGAGCAGACGGTCGAGATCGCCAAGTCCAAGGTCGGCAAGGTGGTCGGGGTGTCGTGCAACCCCGCGACCTTCGCCAAGGACGCCCGCGTCCTGGTCGACGCCGGCTTCCGGCTGGAGAAGGTGGCGCCCGTGGACCAGTTCGTCTGGTCGCCCCATATTGAACTGGTCGGAGTGTTCACGCGCTGAGGCCGGGATGGACGAGATCGCGATAGGCGAGGGGCGGGAAAGAGCGGCGTTCGCGGCGGACGCCGCTGGCCAGCGCGCCAAGGCGATGGTCAAGGCCGCTTGGTGGACGGCCGCCGGCGCGCTTGCTCGAACCCTGACCCAGCCGACCCGAGGCGAGCAGGCGCGCGCGTTTTTGCCCAAGACCGCGCCGCCCGTGAAGGCGTCCTTGCGTCGGGCCTATCTGGAGGCGTTCGAGAAGGACGCTCGCGACGTGGCCGCCGGTCTCTATCCGCCGCTGGAGGATGGTCCGGCGCGCGCATCGACGGCGCTGCGTGAGGCGGCGGACTTCGTCGCCGACGCGTTCGAGGTCGATCAGCGTCGCCGTCGGGGCGACGGCGTCGAGGTGCGCGAGGCGGTCGATAATCCAGCCTATCCAAACTATTACCGCCAGAACTTCCACTACCAGTCCGGCGGATGGTTCACCGCCGAGAGCGCCCGGCGATACGACGCCCAGGTCGAGGCCCTGTTCTCGGGCACGGCGTCGGCGATGCGTCGACGGGGCCTGTCGCTGCTGGCTCGGCGCTGGCGCGGCCAGGATCATCGCAACGCGAAAATCCTCGACGTCGCCTGTGGTTCGGGCGGCTTTCTCAAAGACTTGAAGGCGACCTTTCCCCGCGCGGCGATCGCCGGCGTGGACCTATCGGAAGCCTATCTGGCGCGGGCGCGCCAGCGCAGCGGCCTGGGCGGCGTCAAGGCCAAGGCCGAAGCCTTGCCGTTCGCGGATTCGGCTTTGGACGCGGTGACTTGCGTCTATCTCTTCCACGAGCTTCCGCCGCGGGTTCGCCCGCAGGTCGCCGCCAGCCTGGCGCGGGTGATCAAGCCCGGCGGCGTGCTGGTGGTGGTCGACTCGGTGCAGCCCGGCGACACCCCGGATCTGGCTCGGCTGCTGGAGGCGTTCCCCGTCTATTTCCACGAGCCGTATTATGGCAGCTACGCCGAGACCGATCTGCCGGCCCTGTTCGCCGAGGCGGGCTTGCGCCTGATCGGACAGGACCGCGCCTTCCTGACCAAGGCCCTGCTGCTGGAGAAGACGGCCGCCTGAGTTGCCTCCCCGCCATCGCCTTGGCTAAGCATGGACGGGGCGGGGACAAAACTTGCGGAACCAACCGACGGGACGGCGATACGAGACCCTGGACGGCCTGCGCGGCGTCGCGGCCGTCGCCGTGCTGCTTTATCACATCGGCGGCTGGACCGGCCGGCCCTGGCTGGCGACCCACGGCTACCTGGCCGTCGACTTCTTCTTCTGCCTGTCGGGTTTCGTGCTGGCTCACGCCTATGGCCGGCGCGACATCGGTTGGTTGGGCTTCATGCGCGAGCGGCTGATCCGGCTGTGGCCGCTGATCGCCGTCACCATGCTGGCCGGCGCCACGGTGATCATCCAGCATCGGGAGCGCGTCCCCGGATGGCTGGTTCTGGGCCTGCTGATGATTCCGCGTCTCTGGACGCGGGATGATGGGTTCTCCCCGATTTTCCCTTTGAATCCGCCGGCCTGGTCGCTCTTCTTCGAGCTTCTCGTCGGCGCGGCTTGGTTTCCTCTGCGGCGGTTGGGCACGATGGGGCACGTGCTGCTGGGCGTGCTGCTGACGCCAGCGATGCTGTTCATCGCCCACGGCATGGGCGGGGTGCTGACGGGCTGGGACCGCGCGACCTTCGTCATCAGCCTGATCCGCACGGCGTGCTCGTTCACGCTGGGTTGGGCCTGCTACAGGCTCCAGGGCTATACGCGACTGTCGCTGCCGTCCTGGCTGCTGGCGCTGGTCGTGGCGGCGGTCTTCTGCGCCCCGTGGACCGCCTTGAACTGGCTGTACGACTTCGTCTGTCTGGGCTTGGTCTTTCCCTTCGTGGTGCTGGCGGGACGCAGCGATCCCGATGGCTTTGGCGGCGCGCTGTGCCGCGTTTCCGGCGCGATCTCCTATCCGCTCTACGTCCTGCACTGGCTCGGCTGGGAGCTTCTGCTGCGCGCCTTTCGGGCGATGGGCGGCGAGGGCTATCCAGCCGGCTTCGCGCTGACGGCCATTCCGCTGATCCTGGCCGGCGCCTGGGCCATGCTGAAGCTCTATGACGAGCCGGTTCGCCGTCGCCTGAAGGCGCTCTAAAAAATCTCCGCCCTCTGTCGGAAGCGGGCATAGTCCCCCGTCCTTGGGACGAACGAGGAAGCTTCCATGCTGTACGCCATCCTTTGCTACAATCAGGAAGACGTGATCTGTGGCTGGTCCAAGGCGCACGAGGACGAGGTCATGACGCGCCTGGGCGCGGTGCAGGAGAAGCTGGCCCGCGAAGGCCGCCTGGGTCCCGTCGCCCGCCTGATGCCCACGACCGCCGCCACGACGCTGCGCAAGGACCGCGAGCCGCCGCTGGTGCTGGACGGGCCGTTCGCCGAGACCAAGGAGCAGCTTCTGGGCTTCTATGTCGTCGACTGCGACTCCCTCGAGGGCGCGCTCGACATCGCTCGCGATCTGGGCAAGGCCAATCCGGGCGGCTCCTATGAGATCCGTCCGATCGCGCTGTTCAATCCGGCGCCGACGCCGGAGGCCGTCGGGACGTGACCGAACTGGGCTGGATCGAAGGAGCGATCACCGCCGCCCGGCCCCAGGCCATGGCCGCCCTGCTGCGGTACTTCCGGGACATGGACGCCGCGGAGGAGGCCTTTCACGAGGCCTGCCTGCGCGCCCTGAAGTCCTGGCCCCAGAAGGGGCCGCCCCGCGATCCGACGGCCTGGCTGATCCTGGTGGGGCGCAACGCCGCCATCGACGCCGTCCGCAAGTCCAGCCGAAACACCGCGCTGCCGCCCGAGGAACGGCTCTCAGACCTGGAGGACGCCGAGGCCCGGGCCGCCGAGCGCCTGGACGGTTCGCGCTATCAGGACGACGTCCTGAGGCTGCTGTTCATCTGCTGCCATCCGGACCTGCCGTCCACGCAGCAGATCGCGCTGGCCTTGCGGGTCGTCTCTGGCCTGTCGGTCCGCGAGATCGCGCGCGCCTTCGTGGTCAGCGAGGCGGCGATGGAGCAGCGGATCACCCGCGCCAAGGCCCGCATCGGCGCGGGCGACGCGCCGTTCGAGGCGCCGGGGCCGATCGAGCGCGCCGAGCGTTTCGCGGCCGTGGCGGCGATGATCTACCTCCTGTTCAACGAGGGCTATTCGGCCAGCGGCAAGGCGCTCGAAGCCAAGGGCGGGCTATGCGACGAGGCGATCCGCCTGGCGCGGCTTCTGCTGCGCCTGTTCCCGTCCGAGCCCGAGATGATGGGGCTGACCGCGCTATTGCTGATCCAGCACGCGCGCTCGGACGCGCGCTTCGATGCCGACGGTTTGGCGATCCTGCTTGAGGATCAGGACCGAAGTCTCTGGAATCGCGAGATGATCGGGGAGGGGCTGGCGCTGATCGACAAGGCGATGCTCAAGCGAGATCCCGGTCCCTACCAGGTCCAGGCCGCCATCGCCGCTATGCACGCGCGGGCCGAAAGCCCGGAGGATACCGACTGGGTCGGCATCGACGCCCTCTACGCCACGCTGGAGATCATGCGGCCTTCGCCAGTGATCACGCTGAATCGCGCCGTCGCCGCCGCGAAGGTGAGAGGCCCCGAGGCGGCGCTGGCGATGATCGCGCCGCTCGAACGTCCTCTCGCCGCCTATTTCCACTACCAGGGCGCGCGCGGGGCCTTCCTGATGCAGGCTGGCCGCAAGACGGAGGCGCGTGAAGCCTTCAACCGCGCCATCGCCCTGGCCTCGACGGCGGCCGAAGCCGCCAATATCCGACAGTATCTGGATCGCCTGTCGGCGGAGGCGGAAAGGCCTCACCGTTAGCGCGGCGTCTGGTCGGGCTGGTCGCGTTCGCGATGGGCGCTTCCGTGGGGCGTCTTTTTGTTCTTGTTATGTTCTGAAGTCGGGCGCATAGTCGCGCGATGTCCGAGGCCGTGAAACTCAAGCCGACGCCCAAGGGACGAGGCGCGAAATCCAATCGAACCGGGCGCTTCGAAGCGGAAGTTCGCGAGGCGTTCGATGACGGTTGGGGCGAGGAGGAAAGCCCCAAGCCGCTGCGCACCGAGCTGCAACCGATGAAGTCTCGGACGATCATCGCGCGCAACCAGAGCCCGGACGTCGGCTTCGATCGGTCGATCAATCCGTATCGCGGCTGCAGTCACGGCTGCATCTACTGCTACGCGCGGCCCAACCATGCCTATCTGGGCCTTTCCCCGGGCCTGGACTTCGAGAACAAGATCTTCTTCAAGCCCCACGCGGGCCAACTGCTGGAGAAAGAGCTGGCCAAGGCCAGCTACAAGCCGGCGACGATCCATATCGGCGGCGACACCGACCCCTATCAGCCCGACGAAAAGCAGCTGCGCGTGACGCGTCAGGTGATCGAGGTGCTGGAGCGCCACAGTCATCCGTTCACGATCATCACCAAGTCGGCCCTGATCCTGAGAGATCTCGACATCTACGCCCGGCTGGCGGCGCGGAAGCTGACGCGGGTGGCGATCTCGATCACCACGCTGGACCGCGCCCTGGCCCGAAGCATGGAGCCGCGCGCCGCGACGCCCGGCAAGCGGATCGAGGCGGTGCGGCGGCTGACCGAGGCGGGCGTGCCGGTGACGGTCATGTTCGCGCCGGCCATCCCCGGGCTGAACGACCACGAGGTCGAGGCGGTGCTGGAGGCCGCCTCGAAGGCCGGCGCGCGGGGGGCGGGCTATGTCGCCTTGCGTCTGCCGCGCGAGATCGCGCGGCTTTTCGAGGAGTGGCTCGAGACCGATCATCCGGACCGCGCGCGCAAGGTGATGTCGCTGGTGCGTCAGATCCGCCAAGGCGAGACCTATCGATCCGGCTGGGGCGAGCGGATGGTCGGCGATGGTCCGGTGGCCGAGGTGCTGCGCCAGCGGTTCCATCTGGCGGTCAAGAAGTTCGGCTTGGACCAACCCTGGACGCCATTGGACTGTCGTCAGTTCACGCCGCCCAGGCTGGGCGGCGCGCAGTTGGACTTGTTCGGATAGGGCGTCGGCGCCCTCTTGACCGCGTCGTCGTCCCTCGCGAAGCAGGGGCATGATCTCCGTCGTCCTCGTCGCCTCCGAAGACTTGCCGGGCCTGGCCGCCCAGATGGCCCTGCTGGTGCCCGCCGCCGTGGACGGTCTGGTCAAGGAGGTGATCCTGGTCGCCGATGGCGAGCCGGGCGTCGAGGCCCTGGTCGAGGACAGCGGGGCGCGGCTGGTGACGACCTCGGGCGACCGTCTGGCGGCGGGCGCGGCGGCAGCGCGGGGCGATTGGATCCTGACCTTGCGCGCGACCCCGGCCCTGCGCGAAGGCTGGCGTGAGCCGATCGAGAAACACCTGGCCGGCGGGGCCGGCGCGCCGGCCGTCCTGGCGGTTCCGGGCGGCGGCCTGCTCGGCAAGCTGGCGCCGCGCTGGCATGGCCTGCTGGTCCGGCGTCTGGACTGGCCGACACGCGCGGGCGACGATAGGGCGCTGGCGTCGGCCTTGAAGGCCAAGCGCCTATACTATTGAGACTGGGTCAGCTGGCCCATCAGCTGGTCGATCGAGGTTGGGGTCGCGATCTGCGGGTCGAGGCGGAAGTCCACCGTCCGCGCGCCGCTGGCCACCGCGTCCAAGGTCTTGTTCTCGGCGCCGAGAAGCCGGCGATAGGTCCAGTAGCTGGCCATCACCTTCTCGACGTAGTTGCGGGTTTCCTTGAATGGCAGGCTCTCGATCAGCAGTAGGCTGTCGCAGTCGGCGCCCAGCTGGGCCAAGGTCTTGTTCAGCGTGCCCGGACCGCCGTTATAGGCCGCCACGGCGCGCAGCAGGTCGGGGCTCTTGAGGCCGCGATCCATCAGCCAGGTGAAATAGTCCTGGCCGGCGCGCAGGTTGAAGGCGGGGTCGAACAGCGGCGAGGTGTCGGACCGCAACTTGTCGTCGCCCACCGCGTCGGCGGCCGCGATGGGGCGCACCTGCATCAGGCCCATGGCGCCCGCATTGGAGACCGCCAGCGGATCGAAGCGGCTTTCCTGGCGCACCAGGGCGTAGACCAAAGCCTTGTCGATCGTGAAGCCGCCGATCGGATCCAGCGGGGGCAGGGGATAGTCCTCGCCGCCGACCCGGCGCACGGGGCGGCCGGCGTTAAGCGGGGCGTTGGCGTTCAGGGCCAGGGCCAGGGTGGTCCAGTCGGCGCGCAGGTTTTCGTCTTCCGCCAGGGACAGGCCGGCGCGCAGCTCTTGCCCGGCCTCGCGCCACCGGCCGATCTGGGCGAGAGCGGCGGCGCGGCGGGCGCGCGGATCGGACTGCATCAGCCGATTGAGCGAAGCGGTGTCCGGTCCGGCATAGGACGCGCGGGTGATCAGCGACGCGATCGGATCCTCGACCTCGTCCGCGACGGCGACGCCGGACAGCGCCAGCTGCCGCGCGGCGATCATGCCGTAGAAAGTGTGCGGCGAGCGGGCGGCCTGGATCAGCAGCGTCCGGGCTTGGCGTTCGTGACCACCCTGGCTGGCGGCGCGCGCGGCCCAGAAGGCGCCGGCCGCGCGCAACCACTCGTCCTCGTGCTCGTCGTCGGCGACCTGCTGAAAGTAGGCCTCGGCCTTGGCGGAGTCGCCCAGGCGGAACGAGGCCAGGCCGGCGATCCAGCGTTCGCCGCCGGCGACAGCCAGGGTCAGGGCCTTTTGCACGTCGCCCGAATAGTAGGCCTCGCGGGCGGCGCGGCCCTTGTCGGCCGGCGGTGGGTCTTTCTCTCCGGCGACGAAGAGCGCCGGAACCGGCGGTGGGGCGACGCGCTTGCCGGCGGGCTTGCGCTTGAGGGCCAGGGCGTAGATCCGGTCGGCGCCGGCTTCGTCGCCATAGGCTTTCAGCCAGGCGGTCAGGTCCTGATAGCTGGCGGCGTAGGCGGTGGGATGCATGATCCGGGCGAAAGCCAGCCGGCCGCCCAGTTCACGGTCGTGGATATTGGCGAAGGCGGCCTTCGCCGCGTCGAAATCGCCGCGATCCGTGGCCGCGAAGGCCGCGCGATAGTAGCGCACATCGTCTTGGGACAACGGCTCCAGCGCGCCGGCGCGCGCCGAAAGCGCGGACGCGCAGAGGAAAAGGGCCGAAATCACGGCCAGAGGGCGAGCCCAAAGCTTCAAAAGCGATCCGCGCGTCCCCACGAACACGCGTCCCCCGTTCCGACTGGTCGGGAAGAATGTCTAGTGGGGACGACCCGGTCGATCAAGTCTTTCGGTCAGCGTGAGAAGATCTTGCCAGGCCTTCTTCTTCTGCGCCGGCGTGCGCAACAGAAAGGCGGGGTGCAGGGTCGGCATGGCCGGCAGTTCCATCGTCCGGTCTTCCGAGATCCATTCGAACCAGCGACCGCGCATCGACAGAATGCCCTCGTCGCGCTTGAGCATGGCTTTCGCCGAGGCGCCGCCGGCCAGCAGCAACATCTTCGGCTTCACCAGGGCGATCGCCCGTTCGACGAACGGGGCGCAGACGGCTTGTTCCTGGGGCGTGGGCGTGCGGTTGCCGGGCGGTCGCCAGAAGACCGTGTTGGTGATGAAGACCCGCCCCTCCAGGCCCGCCGCCTTGAACATGCGGTCCAGCAGCTTGCCGGCGCGGCCTACGAAAGGCTGGCCCTGGGCGTCCTCGTCGGCGCCGGGGCCTTCGCCGATCACCATGACAGGGGCATCGGCCGCGCCGCGTGAGAACACGGCCTGCTTGGCGCCTTGCGTCTTCAGCGGACAGCCATCGAAGGCGGCGATGGCGGCGGCCAGGCTCGGCAGGTCGTCGCAAGCGGCCGCCGCGACCTTGGCGGTCGCGATGGCCGAGGCGATGTCCGGGGCGCGCGTGACGACGAGGCCCGGACGGGCCGCCGGCGGAGGCGGGGGCGGCGGCTGGCTACGAACCCTGAGCATCGCCGCGCCCTCGGCGAGGCGATCGATCGGCGCGTCCGCGTAGGAGGCCTCGACGCCGGCGTCGGCCCAGAAGGCGAGCAGGCTTTCGATGGCGCGTTGATCCACGGCGAGGCTCATCACTCCTCATTAGAGCGAGACCGCCAAAAGCGGGAGCGGTTTTGGCGCGCGCCGGGCTTCAAAATGCAAAGACGTGAGCGCCTCCGAACTGGCGCGGGCGCGCATCGAGCTCGGTCTTTACATTGCGTCGCAGCAAAAAAGCGAAATCTGGCGCTTGACCGCCACCGCGTCACGTTCTGATAAGCTGTGACTCAAACAGTCATAAGACGGGCCGCCTGAACCAAGGCGATAGGCTCGACCGGGAGACCCTATGAGCGAAGACCTCGAACGCGAGTCGATGGAATACGACGTCGTCATCGTCGGCGGTGGTCCCGCGGGCCTGTCAGCGGCGATCCGACTGAAGCAGATGGCGGCCAAGGCCGGGACGGAGATCTCGGTGGCCTTGCTGGAAAAAGGCTCGGAAGTCGGCGCCCACATCCTGTCGGGCGCGGTGATCGATCCCAAGGGCCTGGCCGAGCTCTTCCCGAACTGGAAGGAAGACGGCGCGCCGCTGGAGACGCCGGTCACCAAGGACCGCTTCAAGCTGCTGGGTCCGCAGGGCGAGCTCTCCCTGCCGATGTTCGCCATGCCGCCGTTCATGCACAACCACGGCTGCTACATCGCCTCGCTGGCCAACGTCACGCGCTGGCTGGCGACCAAGGCCGAGGAACTGGGCGTCGAGATCTACCCGGGCTTCGCGGCCTCGGACCTGGTCTGGAATGCGGACGGCTCGGTCAAGGGCGTCGTCGTCGGCGTGGTGGGCATCGCCAAGGACGGCCACCACAAGCCGGACTATCAGCCGGGCATGGAGCTGCACGGCAAGTACGTGTTCATCGCCGAGGGCGTGCGCGGCTCGCTGGCCAAGCAACTGATCGCCAAGTTTAAGCTGGACGAGGGCAAGTCGCCGCAAAAGTACGGCATCGGCATCAAGGAGCTGTGGCAGGTCCCCCCCGAGAAGCACCAGCCGGGCCTGGCCGAGCACACCACCGGCTGGCCGCTGGACAACAAGACCGGCGGTGGCAGCTTCATGTACCACTTCGGGGACAATTACGTGGCCATCGGCTACGTCGTGCACCTGAACTACAAGAACCCCTGGCTGTCGCCGTTCGACGAGTTCCAGCGCTTCAAGCAGCATCCGTCCGTCCGGCCTCATCTGGAAGGCGGAAAGCGCATCGCCTACGGCGCGCGCGCCATCACCGAGGGCGGCTACCAGTCGGTGCCGAAGCTGACCTTCCCGGGCGGCGCGCTGATCGGCTGCTCGGCCGGCTTCGTCAACGTGCCGCGCATCAAGGGCAGCCACAACGCCGTCAAGACCGGGATGCTGGCCGCCGAGGCCGCCTATGAGGCGGTGCAGGCGGGCCGCGCCGGCGACGAGCTGACCGCCTACCAGGCGTCCTACGAAAAGTCGTGGGTGGCCAAGGAGCTGAAGGTCGTCCGCAACGCCAAGCCGCTGCTGGGCAAGTTCGGAACCGCCCTGGGCGGCGCCTTCGGCATGTTGGACATGTGGACCAATCACCTGTTCGGCTTCTCGTTCTTCGGCACCCTGCCGCACGACAAGACCGACGCCGCCTCGACGGGCCTGGCCAAGGACTACCAGCCGATCGTCTATCCCAAGCCCGATGGCGTGATCAGCTTCGACAAGCTCTCGTCGGTGTTCCTGTCGGCCACCAACCACGAGGAAGACCAGCCGGCGCACCTGAAGCTGAAGGATCCGTCGATCCCGATCGCGGTCAACCTGCCCAAGTACGGCGAGCCGGCGCGCCTCTACTGCCCGGCCGGCGTCTACGAGGTGCTCTACAACGAGCAGGGCCAAGACCCGCGCTTCCAGATCAACGCCCAGAACTGCGTTCACTGCAAGACGTGCGACATCAAGGATCCGTCTCAGAACATCACCTGGACCACGCCCGAGGGCGGCGGCGGTCCGAACTATCCGAACATGTGACGAAACACGCCTCCCAGGTCCGCCTGGGAGGCTTTTTCTTGCAGGGCGCGCCGAAACCTCGGAGGGTGCGGGGATGACGCGTATCCAAGCTTTTCTCGCCTGTGTTTCCGTTTCGGTTCTGAGCGCCTGCGCCGCCGCGCCGGACGCGCGGATCCCGCTGAGAGGAGCGGTCGGGCAGAACGTGCGGCTGTTCGACACCCGCACCGCCTATGGCCAGTTCCTGGCGGGCCAGGCGGCGTTGCGGGACGGCAAGTCGAAGGAGGCGGCCAGCCTCTTCGAGGCGGCGTCGACGCTGGGCGACGATCCCGGCGTGCTGGCAGAGCGTTCGTTCACCGCGCTGGTCATGTCGGGCGAGATCAGCCGCGCGGCGGCCATCGCGCCGAACGGTCCGGACACGCCCGAGGCGATCAAGCGCTTGGGCGTGCTGACTCGCGTGGTCGAGGCTCTGGCGGTCGGCAAGGGCAAGGACGCCCAAGCCCTGCTGAAGAGCGATCCTCCCGGCTTCCCGCACCAGCAGGCGGCGGCCTTGCTGGCCCCCTGGGCCGCCGCCGCGGCCGGCGACAAGGACGGCGCGATCGTCCAGCCGGCTCTGCGCGGCGACAAGCTGGTGCAGTTCTTCGGCCAGCAGGGCCAGGCGCGGCTGTTCGAGCGCGCCAAGCGCTATGACGAGGCAGAGACCGACTACAAGGCCCTGACCAGCGACACGACGACGGCCAGCATCTTCACGTTGGACTATGGCGCGTTCCTGGAGCGCAGAAGCCGCCAGGCCGACGCCGTGGCCCTCTACGATAGCGCCCTGCGCGCGGCGCCGAACGACACGGGCCTGCTGCGAG
>NZ_SZWJ01000113.1:0-12401 GCF_012184455.1 Caulobacter sp. SSI4214
GCGGCGCGACGCGGAACGCCTTGCCCTCGTAGAAGCAGCGGCCCGGCTCGCCGGCCCCGTCGGCGAAGTGCTCGCGGGCCACGGCGACGGTGAAGTCCGGACGCAGGCAGGCCTCCTCGCCGCCGTCGCCGGACACCACGAACAGCCGCGACCGCATGGCCTCGCCGGCCAGGTCCAGCAGCAGCCCGAGGGGCTGCAAGACCGGCGCGTCGACCGGGGTCGCCCCGGCCGCCAGCAGCGGCGCGCGGATGGCGTCCAGCGCCGCCGCCGGAATGGAACGCTCGAGCCTCACGTCATCAGCCCCCGATGATCTTGCGGACGGCGGCGACCAGCTGGTCGCGCGGGATGGTCTGCTGGCCCGGGCGCTCGGCCTTCCAGGCGGCGTTGTCGGTCAGGCCCTCGGCGGCCTGCCGGCCGGCGTCCAGGTCCTTGATGGTCACGGTCCCGGCCGCGATCTCGTCGCCGCCCAGCATGACCACGGCCGGCGCGTTCCGGCGGTCGGCGTATTTCATCTGCGGCTTCATGCCCGAGGTCCCCAGATACACCTCGGCCGGAATGCCCGCCGCGCGCAGCTGTCCGACGACGGAGAAGTACTCCGGCATGTGCGCCTGGTCGAAGGCGATCACCACCACCGGCCCGCGCGCGACGCCGCCCGGCTCGCGGCCCGCCGCCCGCAGCGCCGCCGCCAGGCGCGACACCCCGAACGAGAAGCCCGTCGCCGGCGTCACCTGCCCCGTGAACCGCGCCACCAGGTCGTCATAGCGCCCGCCGCCGCCGATCGAGCCGAAGGTGACCTTGTTCCCCTTCTCGTCGGTGGTGCTGAGCAGCAGCTCGGCCTCGAACACCGCGCCGGTGTAGTATTCCAGCCCCCGGACGATCGACGGATCGATGAAGGCCTGGTCGTCGGCGATGCCGAGGCTGGTCAGGGCCGCGTCGATCCGCGACAGCTCCAGAAGGCCCTCGTCGCCCTCGGCCGAGCCGGCCACCACGCGGGCGATGTTGTCCAGGGTCGCCGAACGGCCGCCAGACGACCCCGCCTGGACGAAGTCCAGCACCTGGTCGACCGCCTTGCCCTTCAGCCCCGCGCCCTTGGTGAAGTCGCCGCTCTCGTCGAGGCGGCCTTCGCCCAGCAAGAGCCGCACGCCGTCGACGCCCAGGCGGTCCAGCTTGTCGACCGCGCGCAGCACGGCCAGCTTCTGGCCGGCGCTGTCGGCCCCGGCGGCGGTCAGCAGGCCGTTCAGCAGCTTGCGATTGTTGATCTTCAGCACCGCCGCCCCGCGCGGCAGGCCCGCCGCCTCCAGCCCCTCGACGGCCATGGCGATGATCTCGGCGTCGGCCTCCGGACGGGCCGAGCCCACCGTGTCGGCGTCGCACTGGATGAACTGGCGGAAGCGCCCCGGCCCCGGCTTCTCGTTGCGCCACACCGGCCCGAAGGCGTAGCGGCGGAACGGCTTGGGCAGGGTCTCCCAGTTCTGGGCCGCGAAGCGGGCCAGCGGCGCGGTCAGGTCGTAGCGCAGCGCCATCCACTGGTCATCGTCGTCCTGCAGCGCGAACACGCCCTCGTTGGGCCGGTCGCTGTCGGGCAGGAACTTGCCCAGAGCGTCGGCATATTCGAACGCCCCGGTGTCCAGCGCCTCGAAGCCGTAGCGCTCATAGACCGCCGACACCGCCTCCAGGATCGCCCGCTCGGCCCGCAGGTCGCGCGCGCGCTTGTCGGCGAAGCCGCGCGGGCTGCGCGCCTCGGGGCGGAAGTCTTGCGGGGTCGTATCGTTGGAGTCGGTGGTCATCGTCGGTCCTAAGGTCTTCTAGGCTTCGACGGATGGCGCTTGAGCCAAGCCCCATCCGCTAGGCGGGGCTCTGGCTGGGTCGCTCGGCTTAGAGCGCGCGGACCCGGCCGATCCCGCGAGGCGAGGTCGGATGGTGGTGGTGGCCGTGATGGTGCGGCGTGCGGGTCATTGCGGGGGCGGTGTAGCGGAGATGGGGCGTGGGGGGAAGGGGGGGAGGGAGCGAGACGCAACTCATAAGAAGGCTGTTCCGCCTTGACTACTAAACAGCCACAACTAACGATCGAGACAGCCACCCTTTGCTCGCTGCAGGAGACGCCGCGTGGATCCAATAACTAAGGCTCTGTTGGTCGAATTTGTAAAACAAAACGAGTTGGAAGATTTACCTGAAGATCAACAATTCGAACATTTTGCGACGTTTTCAGTTATCGCTTCGCGCTATGGAGAAGAATTTACGACATCCGACGTCGTCCTTGGAGGCGGTGGGGATCTTGGCATCGATGGCTGCGGCATCATTCTCAACGGAAGGCTGATAGAAGACGAGCAGGAGGTCGAGGATATCCTGAAGTTAAATGGATACCTTGAAGCGGAATTTATATTCGTCCAAGCTAAAAGAACGTCAGGATTCGACGGTGCCGCAATGATGGCGCTTGGTCAACATTTGCTTGGCGCAATTTTCACTAAATCGACGTCTCCGCCCATGAGCCCAGACCTAAAAAGACGGGTTGCGATTATAGATGAGATTTACAAGCACGCCGCCAAATTTAGAAAAAATCCTGAATGCCGAATATATTATGTGACTACCGGAACATGGACAAACGACCCATACCTCAAGACAATAGTTGGAAAGCAAATTGACGACTTAATGTCGACGAGCATGTTCTCCGAGGTCAGATACCAACCGAACGGCTCACAAGAATTACAAAATCTTTACAGAGCAACGAAATACACGATTAGCAGACAAATAAATTTCGATAGAATGGTGGTACTTCCAAATATTGAAAAGGTAAAGGCCGCCTATCTTGGCGCACTACCCGCATCTGAATTTATAAAGCTCGTTATAGACGATGACGACAATATAGTTAAGTCCGTATTTATTGACAATGTGCGGGATTTCCAGGGCGAAAATCCCGTAAATACCGACATGTCAGCAACATTGACCGGCGGATTACTGGATCAATTTGTTCTTAGAAATAACGGCGTCACGATTGTCTCTCGAGACCTATCCATTACAGGGCAGGCCTTTACCGTTAAAGACTACCAGATAGTCAACGGATGCCAGACAAGTCATGTGCTGTATGCGCATCGGAGCTCGCTGACAGACAATCTCTTTGTCCCCGTGAAGCTTATATACACCGACGACGAAGAGATAGCTCAAGAAGTAATTAAATCAAACAACAGACAGACACCCATTGACGAGAAAGATCTTCTAGCGCTTACAAAATTCCAGAAAGACCTCGAGACTTACTACTCTGGAACGCCCGACGACCGAAAGTTATATTACGAAAGAAGATCGAAGCAGTATGCGAGCCGTGCCGATATCGAACGAACAAGAATCATCCCCATCGGGATACAGCTCAAGGTCTTCGCCTCGATGTTCCTGGATGCGGCTCATCAGGCCGGCCGCTACCAAGCGACGCTTTTGAAGCAAGTTGGAGATAAGGTCTTCAAAGCCGGGCACCGACCGGAGGCCTATTACACAGCCGCTCTAGCATTCTATTGGATTGATGCTGACGTAAGAGTCCTTATTGGGATTCCCACGGCTTTTCGGCCGTGCGAGTCTAGGGGATGCGTAATGGCGTCACCGTCCACCTGAGCCCGACCGATCGCAAGCGCCTGCGGGCGATCATCGATGACCGCAACAGCCCGCAGAAGCATGTCTGGCGCGCCCAGATCGTGCTGGCCACGGCCGATGGCCTGGGCACGGTGGAGATCATGCGCACGGCCGGGGTCAGCAAGACGGCCGTCTGGCGTTGGCAGGAACGCTTCATGGCCGAGGGTGTCGAGGGCCTGCTGCGCGACAAGACCCGGCCGTCGCGGATACCCAAGCTGGCCGACGAGGTGGCCGATCGGATCGTCGCCCTGACCCTGGGCGAGCCGCCCGGCGAGACCACCCACTGGACCGGACGGGTCATGGCTCAGGTCGCCGGCGTCAGCCTGACCTCGGTCCAGCGCATCTGGAAGGCCCATGGCTTGGCGCCGCACCGTATTCGCACCTTCAAGCTATCCAACGACCCCAAGTTTGCCGCCAAGGTCCGCGACATCGTCGGCCTCTATGTCGACCCGCCGGCCCACGCCGTGGTGCTCAGCGTCGATGAGAAGTCGCAGATCCAGGCGCTTGACCGCACCCAGCCCGGTCTGCCGCTGAAGAAGGGCCGGGCCGGAACCATGACCCACGACTACAAACGCCACGGTACGACCACACTGTTCGCCGCTTTCGACGTTCTGGAAGGCAAGGTCATCGGCCGCTGCATGCAGCGCCACCGGCATCAGGAGTTCATCCGCTTTCTCAACGCCGTCGAGCGCGAAGTCCCGGCCGGCAAGGCCATCCACGCCATCCTCGACAACTATGCCACCCACAAGCACCCCAAGGTGATCGCCTGGCTGGGCCGCCATCCGCGATGGACGTTCCATTTCACGCCCACCTCGGCCAGTTGGCTCAATGCCGTCGAGGGCTTCTTCGCCATCCTCACCAAGCGCCGCCTCAAACGCGGCGCCTTCAAGGGCGTCGTCGATCTTCAGGCCGCCATCAACCGCTTCGTCGCCGACCACAACCAGCAGCCAAAGCCATTCGTCTGGACCGCCGACCCAGATAAAATCATCGCCGCCGCAGTTCGCGGGCACCAAGTGTTGGATTCAATCCACTATAGATTTGAGAGCTTGCTGCGCAGGGGTCACGGGGATACCTCCGATCTAAGATCGTTTAAGTTTCATTTTTTGCCCGCATTTCGACACAGATTCGAGAGTATAGACTTCCCAGGATTTGAGAGCAGGAAGATAAATTCTTGGTGCGATCCTTTGAATAAACTTTTGGCGGACTCTGACCAATCGCGACAAGCATTCGAAATATGCGCCGATATTATCCGCAGAGCTATCGCGGAACGCGACCTAAAAGCCGAGCGCGACACTGCTAAAGTCCAAACGCTCACTGAGGGTATCAGGTCACTCGCTGCCAAGGAGAACGACCGCAAGTCATCGGATAGCTAACCCTTACATCTCACGGCGAGACGATCGCTGGGCGGGCCCTTCCAATCACAAGCGCCGTCATCCCGCGCTTCATGCGCGGGACCCAGGGTTCAGCTTCCACGTGAGCGCGCGGGCGATCTCCGCCCGTGCGGCGGACGAATGGGTCCCGCGCATGAAGCGCGGGATGACGGCGGGGTTTGGTGGGCTTGGCGGTGGCCCCCTCCACCGCCGTTCGGCGGTTCCCCTCCCCCATCGGGGGAGGAGAGACGGCTCAAGCCCCCGCCGGCGGGGTGCGGACGTAGGCCAGGACGAACAGCGCCGCCAGCACGAGGTCGATCGTTCCGAACGCCAAGACCGGCGCGGCGACGCGGCCTTGCAGCCACAGCGCCCAGACCGGGACGCCGAAGGCCAGCTTCTCCAGCACCCCGGCCAGCATGGCCGGGCGCAGGCGGATCGGGTCGTGGGCGATGATCAGGAACAGCACCTGGGCGGCCAGGGCCGCGCCGATGAAGCCGTAGTAGTTCTCCGCGTGGGGAAGAACCCCGGCCGGACCGGCGACCTGTCGCTCCAGAACGTACATCGGCGCCAGCAGCAGGACCCCATAGATCCCGGCCAGGCGGAATATCCAGCGGGCCAGCCGCATCCTCGCCCCCTCCCCTCGGCCTTGTCCTTGGCCCAAGCTTAGGCGCCGAACACGGCGAGGCTCAAGGGACGGCGCGCGCGGCTTGGGGCGGCCACCTTCCCCGTGAGGGGAGAAGCGGCGTCAAGGGGATTGGCGCGCCGCTATCCTCGGAATTGGCGATCTCGAATCCCGCGAAATCAACGCCTTGTCGATTTTACACCCCCGCCAATCCTCGGCGTTCAGCGCCGCGCCATAATCCTAGCCATCCCCGTCGCGGGGGAGGGCGTTTGGATCCGGCCCAAAACGGCGGCGGGGCTAGGTTGAGCGGGGCCGTTGGCGGTTCCCGGCGCGGACCTCACGCCGCGTCGCTTCCTCTTCAGGGGCGCGCGCGGGTGACGGATCGGCCGGGGCCAAAACCACCAGCGGAGCGACAGGGCGGTGATCGTACAAGCCGCCTATCGTGGATCGTCGGGCTGGGTCCGGATGTAGCCGTCCCAGTTGGTCCGCGCCCGTCCGGGGGCTAGTGGGGACCCGAGCTGAAATACGCTCACGCCTCCCATCCTCACGGGCAAGAACAGCCTGGCGGAGCGGACTCGCGAGCCGAAACACAAAACCACTCACGGTCTCCGGGTTCGCCCGGCCGCTCCGTCGCCTCCCCACACGCCTTCAGCGGCTGGCCGCGTGAAGATGCTCCCCCGTGCCACGGGGGAGCTGTCGCGGAGCGACAGAGGGGGCCAGCGCGGCCTCCGCCCAGTTCGCCCCCTCCGGCCCTCCGGGCCACCTCCCCCGCAGCGCGGGGGAGGAGCTTTACCCCCGAACGGAGAAACCCATGCCCAAGTCCAAGCCGCCGCGCCGCAAGCGCACCCGCCACCCCGGCAGCCGCGAGCGCTCGATGCTGGATTTCTACGACCGGCTGGAACGCATCACCGACCGCGCCGAGCGCGAGGCCGAGGCCCTGGCCGACAAGGTCCCGCCCGAGGAGCTGGCCGCCATGCGAGCGACCTGCGCCGAGAACCGGCGGATCTTCGCCGAGGCGCGGGCCGCGATGCTGGCGCCCAGCCGCACGCCGGTGCTGGACCGCCTGGTCACCGAGGCCCGGCGGAGGGCGCGGTAAAGCGCCACTTATGACTTCGCGCCGCACAAGTCTATCCACAGGCCTTTGGAACGATTGTTCGTAATATCTCGTATAGAAACATGAACTCCATGTAATAATTGCGACGATTTAACCCACCTTTCTGGCTTTTAACTTGAGATGAACGACCCTGGCGTCCAGACCTCTCGTCAATTGAGGGGAAATACGAATGACCAGGACCCAGTTGCTGGCGACGGCGGCGGTATTCGTCGTCGCCGGCGCGGCGCTCGCCGGCCAAGCCACGGCCCAGACGACCACGCCCGCGCCCGCCCCGACGGCCGAGGCCGATCAGAGCGGAGTCCTGGTCTTCACGCCCGACTTCTTCGCCGCCAATCGTCCGAACACCGCCCAGGACATGGTCAACCGGATCCCCGGCTTCTCGATCAATGACGGGGCCCAGACGCGCGGCTTCGAGGGGGCGGTCGGCAATGTGCTGATCAACGGCAACCGCCCGGCCTCGAAGAACGACACCGGCTCCAACGTGCTGTCGCGCACCCCGGCCAGCCAGGTCGAGCGGATCGAGCTGGTGCGCGGCGGGGCGGCCGGCATCGACATGCAGGGCTATGCGATGGTGGCCAACGTCATCCTGAAGAAGGGCGTCAACACCCAGCAGATCCTGACCTGGAACGCTCAGATCTTCGACGGCGGCCACGACGTCTATGGCGGCAGCTATCAGTTCACGGCCAATAACGGCGACCACAGCTGGGGCGTGCTGCTCAGCGACGGCACCAGCAGCAGCGACAGCAACGGTACGGGCCGCACCGTGCGCCGCGACGCGGCCGGCAACCTGCTGCGCGACACGGCCTATTCAAACGACGGCTGGGGCGGCAGCAATTCGATCCGCCTCAACTATTCGGGTCCGTTCGCGGGCGGCAAGCTGGAGGCCACGGCCCGCTACGGCATCCACGACTGGCAGGAATGGCAGCAGGACGTCTCGGCGACCAGCTTCAACCGCACGGCCTATTCGGAAGACACCAAGTTCGGCGAGGTCGGCCTGACCTATATCCGCCCGCTGGCCCCGACCTGGACGCTGGAGACCCGGGCGATCCACAGCTTCGACACCTTCCGCAACGCCTCGACCGGCGCCGAGCGCGAGGACGGCGTGGCCAGCCCGTTCCAGAAGTTCACCTCCAAGGGCGACGACGGCGAGACCATCCTGCGGACCCTGGTGCGCAACGAGCGCTCGCCGGACCTGACGCTGGAGGGCGGCGGCGAGGTCGCCTACAACATGCTCGACACCAAGCAGGCCTATACCGAGGACGGCGTCGACGTGCCCCTGCCCTCGGCCTCGGTCAAGGTCGAGGAGCTGCGCGGCGAGGCCTTCGCCAAGGCCGTCTGGCGGATCGGTCCGAAGCTGAACCTGGAAAGCCAGGTGCGCCTCGAGACCTCGACCATCAAGCAGTCGGGCGACGCCAGCGCCAAGAAGAGCTTCTTCTACGCCAAGCCGCGCGTGCTGCTGACCTGGACGCCCTCGCCAGCCAGCCAGGTGCGCGTGCGGTTCGAGCGCGAGCTGGGCCAGCTGGACTTCAACGACTTCGCGGCCTCGGCCTCGCTGAGCAACGGCCAGGTCTATGGCGGCAATGTCGACCTGCGGCCCGAGCAGCGCTGGATCTCGGAAGTGGGCTACGAGCGCCGGTTCTGGGGCCAGGGCGTGGTCTCGGTGACCTATCGCCACGACGAGATCATCGGCGTGATCGACCGCCTGCCGCTGCCGGGCGGCCTAGCGGCGACGGGCAATATCGGCGACGGCACGCTGGACAAGCTGTCGGTCAATATCGTGGTCCCGACCGACAAGCTGGGCGTGGGCGGCGGCCGGATCACCTTCAAGAACGACTGGAACGACAGCCACGTCACCGATCCGACCACGGGGCGCAAGCGCCCGATCTCGCGGGTGCGGCCGACCCAGGCCGACATCGGCTTCCAGCAGGACCTGCCGCGCTGGAAGACCCAGTGGGGCTTCGACGTGATCCCGCTGCTGGGCCAGGGCACCTACGATCCGGACCAGACCTACAAGTGGCGGGGCACGGGCTATTACTCGGCCTTCGCCGAGTACAAGCCGACCCCCAGCCTGGCGATCCGCGCCCAGATCAATGTCTGGAACGACTTCCGCCAGCGCTATGTCGTCTATGCCGACCGCACCCCGGCCCGGCCGGTGTCCTTTGTCGAGGACCGCGAGATCAACCCCCGCACCTTCTGGACCCTGCGGGTGCGCAAGACGTTTTAGGGGCGCTCCGACCTAGGTCCTCAGCCGCTGGATCAGCGCCGAGGTCGACGGGTCGTGCTGGCCGCTCGCGCCGCTTTCGAGTTCGGGCAGGATGCGGTTGGCCATCACCTTGCCCAGCTCGACGCCCCACTGGTCGAAGCTGTTGATCCCCCAGATCACGCCCTCGACGAAGGTCTTGTGCTCGTAGAGGGCGATCAGGGCGCCGAAGGTCTGGGGCGTCAGGCGGTCCAGCACCACCAGGGTCGACGGGCGGTTGCCGGCGAAGGTCCGCTGCGGCGCCAGGGTCGCGATCTCGGCGTCCGGAACGCCCTTGGCCTTCAGCTCGGCGACGACGTCCTCGGTCGTGCGGCCGACCATGAAGGCCTCGGCCTGGGCCAGCAGGTTCGACAGCAGTTTCTCGTGCATCCCGGCCGGCCCTTCGTCGGACTTGGCGACGCCGATCAGCTCCATCGGGGTGACGTCCGTCCCCTGGTGCATGCACTGGAAATAGGCGTGCTGGACGTTGGTGCCCTCGTCGCCGAACACGACGGTCGCCGTGCCGCGCTTGACCGGCTGGCCGTCTGGGCCGACCGACTTGCCGTTGCTCTCCATTTCCAGCTGCTGCAGGAACGCGGCCAGGCGGCGCAGGCGGTGCGAGTACGGCACGACCGAGCGGGCCCGGCGGTCCAGGCCGTTGCGGTTGAAGATCTGGGCCAGGGCCAGCAGGATCGGCGCGTTCTTGCCCAGTGGCGCGGACTGGAAGTGGGCGTCCATCGCCGCGCCGCCGTCCAGGAAGCCTTGGAACACGTCCCAGCCGCAGGCCACGGCCACCGACAGGCTGACCGACGACCACAGCGAATAGCGGCCGCCGACCCAGTCCCAGAAGCCGAACACCCGCTCGTCCGGCACGCCGAAGGCCGAGGTCTTGTCCAGCGCCGTCGAGATGGCGGCCAGATGCTGGTTCGCGCCCTGCTCGCCCAGCGCGGCGACCAGCCAGGCGCGGGCCGCGCCGGCGTTGGCAATGGTCTCCTGCGTCGTGAAGGTCTTGGAGACCACCATGACCAGGGTCTCCTCGGGATCGAGATCGGCCGTGGTCAGGGCGAACTCGGCGCCGTCGACATTGGCCACGAAGCGAAGGTCGATGGTCGGCTTGATCGGACGCAGGGCGTCCCACAGAAGGCGCGGCCCAAGGTCGCTGCCGCCGATGCCGATATGCAAAATGGCCTTGAACGGCTTGCCGGTCGCGCCCCGGATCTCGCCGGCGCGGACGGCCTCGGCGAAGGCCTTCATCCGTTGGCGGACGCTCTCGACCTCGGCCATGACCGGCTGGCCCAGCGCCTTGACGTCGGCGCCGGCGGGCGCGCGCAGCGCCGTGTGCAGGACCGCGCGCCCCTCGGAGCCGTTGATCGCCTCGCCGCCGAACATCCGGGTCCGGGCGCCCTCGACGTCCGCCGCGTGGGCCAGATCGAGCGCCGCCTCCAGGCCGGCCTCGTCCCACGCCTGCTTGGAGAGGTCCAGGTGCAGGCCGGCGACGTCCAGGGTCAGGGCCTCCAGCCGCTCCGGCTCGGCGTCGAAGAACTCGACGATGCGCTTTTGGCCCGCGGCCTTGGCGGCGGCTTCCAGGCGAGTCCAGGCGATGTCGAGATCGGCCATGCGCGGCATCCTCAAGTTTGGTAAATCGGCGTTTACGCCAAGCGGCTTATCAAACGCCCGCCGCCGCGTCATGGCGGACCAATGACGTTTTTTTGCCGGAGTCCGCCATGTCCTGCGACGCCGTCGCCGTTTCCGCCCTGCTGTGGTTCGCCGCTTACAGCCCCGGCCAGGCCGCCGGCCCCGCGCCCGCCGTGCAGCAGCAGCCCGCCGCCCCGGCCTCGGTGGCCGGAGAGCCGCTGTTCCAGGACATCGTCAAGCGCGCCCGGCAGCTGAAGGCCGAGGCGGAAAGCTACCGCAAGACCCTGGCCGGCGCCGACACGGCCGCCACGGCCAAGCCGCTGAAAGGCTTCGACGCCTTCTCCGGCAAGATCGGCGAGCTCTCCAGCCTGGACATGAAGGGTCACCTGACCTTGAAGGCGCGGGGCGCGGTCGATGACCTGAAGTGCATCCTGCGTGGCATCAGCCAGGATCTGCCCGAGAAACTGACCGCCGTCGGCGCGGCCAAGACCATCAAGGACCAGGACCTGGCCCTGCGCGACATGGTCTATCTGCTGAACGACAATATCGAGGTCATCACCGCGCCGCCCCAGCCCGCGGCCTAATCGCCGCTGGCCCCAGAATCGCCGCAACGGGCGCGCTTAAGGGGTCGGCTAGTCGACCAACCCTTGCAAGGCCGCCCGTCTGGGCCCTAATCGCCACGCCATGTCCTCGAAGATCCGCTCCGGCCTGACCCTCGC
Organism: Caulobacter sp. SSI4214; assembly: GCF_012184455.1. Taxonomy (NCBI): domain Bacteria; kingdom Pseudomonadati; phylum Pseudomonadota; class Alphaproteobacteria; order Caulobacterales; family Caulobacteraceae; genus Caulobacter; species Caulobacter sp. SSI4214. Next base: position 11,318 of record NZ_SZWJ01000113.1, read on the forward strand.
CGCGCTCGCCCTGACCCTCGCCGCCTGCACGACCGAGAAGAGCACCACCGTCTATGTGCCGGTGACCGCGCCGACGCCGCCCAGCTCGCTGACGCCGCAGCCGATCATGCTGTTCAACCAGACCAAGGACGGCCGGAAACTGTTCACCCTCGACGCCGAGTTCCCCTACTGCGATGTCGAGACCGGCAAGGTGATCGTGGTGCCGCGCTGGTACGTCACCGACTTCGCCAGCGTGCCCTGGTACGGCCAGGCCGTGGTCGACCCCCAGGGTCCGACCGCCCGCGCGGCGATCATCCATGACTGGCTCTACACGATCGGCGAGCCCGGCAAGCGCGAGGAAGCCGACCAGATCTTCCTGCGGGCCATGCTGCGCTACGGCGTTTCGCCGTTCCAGGCCAACATCGCCTATCAGGCCGTCCGCATCGGCGGCGAGCGCGGCTATGGCCTGCCCAGCGACTGGCGCTTCGTCGACCCGACCCGCCAGGGCGTTTCCCAGCCGCCGCCCTTCCCCAAGCCCCGCACCGGCATGGTCAAGTTCCTGCCGCGCTGCCAGGGCTTCGGCGCCCTGATCGCCAGCGGCTGGCGCGCCTATCCGCTGCCTGTCCCGGTGATCAACGCGCCGCCGCCGGTCACCACGACCCGCACCCCGATCGACAAGGTCCGGGAGCGGCTGCCCTTCGGCAAGAAGTAGGGCGCTTTAACGCCCCGCCTTGTCGATCGCGTCGACGACCAGGCCCTCGGTCAGCAGCTGCGGCAGGATGACCGGCGCGCCGCCCGCCTTGGGATAGACCACGTACAGCGGCACCCCGACCCGGCCGAATTCCGCCAGAGCCTTGGCGATGGTCGGATCCCGATTGGTCCAGTCGGCTTTCAAGTAGACCGCGTTCTTGGCCTTGAAGGCGTCCGCGACCTTGGCGCCGGACAGGGCGACCTTCTCATTGACCTGGCACGTGACGCACCAGGCGGCCGTGAAGTCGACCAGCACCGGACGCCCCTCGGCCTGAAGGGCCTTCACCTTCTCCGGCGACCAGGCCTCGGCGACCAGGCCGGGGCCGGCGACGGGCGCTTGGGATGTGGCCGCGGC
>NZ_SZWJ01000114.1:0-12299 GCF_012184455.1 Caulobacter sp. SSI4214
TCTCGATGATGCCCGACCGCCGCCGCCGAACAACGGCGACCGTGACTGGGGTCGTGGCGGCCCCGACCGTCGCGGCGATTGGAACAGGGGCGACTGGAACCACGACGGGCGTCCGGACAACCGCGGCCCCGACCGCGGCGGTTGGGATCGTGGTTGGGATCGGGGCGGCTGGGACCGGGGCGATCACCGCCCAGGTCCAGGCCAGTTCCGCGATCGCGACCGCGGCCGTCCTCAATACGATCGCTGGAGCTATCGCCCCAGCTATAGGGCCATCGAGCGCTACCGGGCGCCGGCCTATCGCTATCCGCGCGGCTGGTACGTCCACCGCTGGGTGTTCGGCGAGTACCTGCCGGGCGGCTGGTACGGCAGCTACTACTATCTGAACGCCTGGCAGTACGGCCTGCCTCAGCCGCCGATCGGCTGCGAGTGGGTCCGGGTCGGCGACGACGCGCTGCTGGTCGACGTCTGGACCGGCCAGGTGCTGAGCGTCTGGGCCGATCTGTTCTGGTAAGCTTGGCGTGATCCGTGACGGGTCGTCGAGACGGGGCGGAGGCGCGAGCTTCCGCCCCGATTTCGTTCGCGTCCAGGGCGTCGGAACCGCGTTTGCCGACCGTTGGCATGGCGGTTCCGCGCCGAAGCGCCTAAAACGGGGCCGCGAGGGCCTCGGCATTTCGGCGTTCTGTCGGCTTCACCTTGACGAAACGGCAAAAAAACGCTCAAACGCCCGGCCTTTGTCGCTTTGCCGTTGCGCGTGGCGACCTTGATTGACCAGTCCTGGAGAAAAAATATGCGCGTCTACTACGACCGCGACGCCGACATCGCTCGTATCTTGGACAAGAAGATCGCGATCGTAGGCTATGGTTCGCAAGGTCATGCGCACGCGCTCAACCTTCGGGACTCGGGCATCAAGAACGTCGCCGTGGCGCTGCGCGCCGGTTCGCCGACCGCCAAGAAGGCCGAGGGCGAGGGCCTGAAGGTCATGACCGTCGCCGAGGCCGCCGGCTGGGCCGACATGATCATGATCCTGGCGCCGGACGAGCATCAGGCCGCGATCTACAAGCATGAGATCGCTCCGAACATCCGCGACGGCGCGGCCCTGCTGTTCGCCCACGGCCTGAACGTCCACTTCGGCCTGATCGAGCCGAAGGACACCATCGACGTGCTGATGGTCGCCCCGAAGGGCCCGGGCCACACGGTTCGCGGCGAATACCAGAAGGGCGGCGGCGTGCCGTGCCTCATCGCCGTGCACCACAACGCCACCGGCAACGCCCTCGATATCGGCCTGGCCTATGCCAGCGCCATCGGCGGCGGCCGGTCGGGCATCATCGAGACCAACTTCCGCGAAGAGTGCGAGACCGACCTGTTCGGCGAGCAGGCCGTCCTGTGCGGCGGCACGGTCGAGCTGGTCCGCGCCGGCTTCGAGACGCTGGTGGAAGCCGGTTACGCGCCGGAAATGGCCTATTTCGAGTGCCTGCACGAGCTGAAGCTGATCGTCGACCTCATGTACGAGGGCGGCATCGCCAACATGAACTACTCGATCTCGAACACCGCCGAGTACGGCGAGTACGTGACGGGTCCGCGCATCATCACCGCCGAGACCAAGGCCGAGATGAAGCGGGTTCTGGAGGACATCCAGTCGGGCAAGTTCGTGCGCGACTTCATGTTAGAAAACGCCGTTGGCCAGCCCTCGTTCAAGGCGACCCGTCGCCGCTCGAACGAGCACGCCATCGAAGAAGTCGGCGCGCGCCTGCGCGGCATGATGCCTTGGATCGCCAAGAACAAGCTGGTCGACCAGGCCAAGAACTAATCCACTTTTAGTACCCAAGCTTAAATCCCGCGAAGCCCTCGGTCCTCCCAGGCCGGGGGCTTTTCGTTGGGGCTTGCGCGGGGTCGCGCCGCGTGCATTACTGAACTCAATGGTTCAGTATTTAGCCGCCCGGCTTGACGCCTCGTTTTCCGCCCTCGCCGACGCCACCCGGCGCGGGGTGCTGGAGGAACTTGAGCGCGGGGAGGCCTCGATCACGGAGCTCGCCAACCGGTTCCAGATGACCCTGACAGGCATGAAGAAGCACGTCGCGGTCTTGGAAGAGGCGGGTCTGGTGAAGACCGAGAAGGTCGGACGGGTGAGGACCTGCAGGCTGGGCGCGGACGGGCTGGCGGCGGAGGCGGCCTGGATCGAGCGATATCGCCGTCGTTGGGCGCTTCGCTTCGATGAGTTGGACAAGGTCGTCGAGGACCTGAAACGCGAGGAAGAGGCGAATGGACGGACATAACGACGCGCCTGAGACGGGGCGTACGGTGGTGACCCGCAAGTCGGACCGCGAACTGGTCGTCACGCGGATCTTCGACGCGCCGCCGCGCATCGTGTTCGAGGCCTGGAGCAGGGCCGAGCTGTTTCGGCGCTGGTGGGTTCCGGAGACTCTGGGCGTTCCCCTGCGGGCTTGCGAGATGGACGTCCGCACCGGCGGCGCCTATCGCCTGGAGTTCGGCCTGGACGCGGCCAATTCCATGGCGTTCTTCGGCAGGTACCTGGAGGTCACGCCGCCCTCGCGCATCGTCTGGACCAATGAGGAGAGCGGGGACGCCGCCGCGCTCACCACGGTGACGTTCGAAGAGCGGGACGGCCAGACGCTGCTGACGCTGAGCGAGCTCTACCCCAGCAAGGAAGCTTGCGACGAGGCCATTCAGGGCTCGGCCGCCGGCCTGCCCGAGCAGTTCAACCAGCTGGACGCGCTGCTCGCGGCCGGCTTCTAGAGCCTGTCCGCTTCAAATGGAATCATTTGAAGCGGATAAACAGGCTCTAGATTCATATAGTTAGAGCGCGTTCGAGCGGTTTAACCGCTCACACTTAAACCTAACGCGCTCTAGCTCAGCACGAAGACGGGACCCCAGGCGACCTGATACCGATGCTCGCCCGTCGAGAGGTGCGGTCTGAGCTGCCAGGCGCCGGCCGCCAAGGTCGGCGGCGGCTGGCCGGGAACGCCCTCGAGATAGGTCGCCGTCAGCATCTCGCCGCCCGGTTCGGAGACCGAGAACTGCCGGATCGTCGGCGTGGCGTTGGCCAGCGCGCGGGCGATCTGGTCGGTCGCGCCGACGCGGAGCGGGGCCGGGGCGGCCAGGCGCGCGGCGACCTCGGCATACGCGCCGACGGCGATCACGCGCGGACCCTGGCGCAGAACGCCATAGCCCACGTGGGTGAAACCCGCGGCCAGCAGATTGGCGCGGTGGCCGGGGCTGGCCTTCCACTGGCCCATGATCTGGTCCGGCGTCACCGGTCCCGAGGCGTTGAGGCGCATGGCGATGTTCTCGCCCGCCGCGCCGACCAGGTCGCGGGCCAGCAGGCCGACGCGGCCGGCGGGCGTATAGCCCTCGCGGGTCACGTGGTCGAAGACCTCGGTCGCGCCCATGTCGGCGGCGTGGGCGCGGGCGGCCAGGGCCAGGCCCGGATCCCAGGCCAGGGCGCGGGGACCTTGGCGGTCGCGGAAGATGTTGTTGAGGTCCAGCAGGGTCCGTTCGAAGTCGGCGTCGAAATCGCCGCCGGGCGGGTCGCTCAGGCGCTCGCGCAGCCGCCGTTCATAGGCCAGCCAGGGCTGGGGCTGGGCGGCGAGGACGGGCCGCGCCGCCAAGAGGGCGGGGAGAGCCAGGAGGGTTCTTCGCGCGATGGATCTCAATCGAATCTCCGACGGACATTGACAGGGAGAGCCCGGGACCAGACCTAAGGCCCATGCGCCCTGTCCGTTCCCTATGGCTGGCCGGCCCCGAAGCCTGGCTCCCCGACACCGAAATCCAGGCGGCCCGCCAGCGGGCCCTGTGCCTCGACGCCGGCCTCGAGGTCATCGATCCCGCGCGGCTGCCGGCTGGCGAGGGCGGAGACGAGCTCGAGGCCCGACACTTCTACGCCGCCCGCATGGCGCAATTGCGCCAGGCCGACGCGGCCATCGTCAACCTGACACCATTTCGGGGCCCCTCGGCCGACACCGCCACGGTGTTCGAGGCCGGGGTGCTGGCGGGTCTGGGCAAGCCGATCTTCGCTTATCTGAACGTGGCCGACGAAACCCAGGCCGAATATGTCGCCCGCGTCGACGCGCAGCTGGGCGCGACCCTGGACGAAAACCGCGTCTGGCGCGATGGCGAAGGCTGCGCGATCGAGGATCACGGCCTGCCCGAAACGGTGATGCTGTGGGGGGAAGCGCGGCGGCTGTTCGTGATCGTAACCCAGGACCCCCTGCGCGATCTGACGGGCCTGGAACTGTGCCTTGAGGCGTTGGCGCTGTACGCGGAGTAGGCGTCGTTCCATCGGTCCCTTGATGTGCGTCAAGGCGGCCCGCCGCCACGGTCCCAGAATTGGGCGGTTGAGGAGGAGCGATGTGACGAAAGCCGTTTTCGCGAGCGTGAGCGCCGTGGTCGCGAGCCTGCTGCTGGCCGGCGCGGCCGCCGGGCAGGAGGCCTCGTCGCCCGAACTGATCGCGCGCGGCAAGGCCTTGGTCTCTCGCCATTGCGCCGTGTGCCACGCGGTCACGACGACCGGGGACAGCCCCAACCCGAGCGCGCCCCGGTTCCGCCGGTTGAACGAACGCTATGACGTGGAGGCGTTGAGCGAAGGCCTGGCCGAGGGCCTTGCCGTGGGCCACGGTCCGATGCCCGAATGGACCTTCCCGCCGGCCGATGTGACGGCGATCGTCGCCTATCTGAAATCGATCCAGGAGCGTGGCGGTCCGCCGCTCACCACGCCAGCGCCGCCTCACCCCTGAGAATGGCCTCGGCCTCGGCGGTATGCTTGCCGCCCTCGCGGTCGTGCAGCGCCAGGGCCGGCAGCAGGACCAGCGGCGCCTTGCCGGTCTTGACGGCTCGGACGATCACGCGTTTGGCCGGGGCGTCGGCGAACGGCGCGATGGGACGGATGCGGAAGGATCCGGCCTTGGGGCCCAGGCCCGCCAGGATGTCGGCCAGACGGTCGGCGCGGTGGATCAGGGTGATGGTCCCGCCCTCGCGCACCGCCTTCAGGCAGAATCCGGTCCAGGCGGCCAGGCCTCCGTCGGCCATCCAGGCGCCGCTCTTGGCCGGGGCGGGGGCGCGCAGCGCGGCCGGGTCGTCGAAGAAGGGCGGATTGGCCATCACCGCGTCGAAAACGGGCAGGGCCAGCGTCCGGAAGCCAGCCTCGACATCGCCCTGGAGGATCGACACCCGGTCCTCGAAGCCGTTCAGCGCCGCGTTCTCGGCCGCCAGGGCGGCGGCGGCGGGGTCACGCTCAACGCCCTGGAACAAGACCCCGGGACGTCGCGCGGCGGCGGCCAGCAGGGCGCCGCCGACTCCGCAGCCAGGCTCGATCACACGTTGCGCCGGAAGCGAGTCGCAAGCCGCCGCCAGCAGGGCGGCGTCCATGCCGGCCCGGTAGCCATCGGCCCTCTGGCGGAGCCTCACCCGGCCGCCCAGAACCCGATCCTCGCTGATCCCCGTGTGGTCCAATGCTTTCTAGGCCTTGTGCTCGCCTTGACCCTGACCTATCCCGCCACCATTGTCCCTCGCAACGGTTCGTGCGGGGAACGGCGCAAGGAGACGATCGTTTTGGACGCAGCGACAGCGACCCTCCCCCGGACGTCGGGCTCGGTGGATCGTCTCGTGCGCCTCGCCGAGACCGACATGGCGGGCGTCAACGCGCTGATCACCGACCGGATGCAGAGCGACGTGCCGATCATTCCGGCGCTGGCGGAGCATCTGATCGCGGCCGGCGGCAAGCGCTTGCGGCCGCTACTGACCGTCGCCGCCGCGCGGCTGGCGGGCTCCGATAACGATCATTGCCTGAAGCTGGCCGCTTCGGTCGAGTTCATCCATACCGCCACCCTGCTGCACGACGACGTGGTCGACGGCAGCCAGCTGCGCCGGGGCAAGGTCGCCGCGCACCTGATCTGGGGCGCGGCGCAGAGCGTGCTGGTCGGCGACTTCCTGTTCGCCCGCGCCTTCGAGCTGATGGTCGAAGCCGGCTCGATGAAGGCGCTGGAGATCCTGGCCCGCGCCAGCCGCGTCATCGCCGAGGGCGAGGTGCTGCAGCTTATGCGCAGCCACGATCTGAACCTCTCGCAGGCCGTCTATCTGGAGATCATCCAGGCCAAGACCGCTGAGCTGTTCGCCGCGGCGTCCGAAGCCGGGGCGGTTTCGGCCGGCGTCGAGCCCGACAAGGCCGCCGCGCTCAAGGCCTATGGCCTGAACCTCGGCCTGGCCTTCCAACTGGCCGACGACGCCCTGGACTATGGCGGCGCGACCGAGACCTTGGGCAAGAACGCCGGCGACGACTTCCGCGAGGGCAAGGCGACCCTGCCGCTGCTGCTGGCCATCGCCCGTTCGGGTCCCCGCGAGGCCGAGTTCTGGGAGCGCGCCATCGGCCGCCGCGAGCAGACCGAGGCCGACTTCCGCCGGGCCCGCGAGCTGATCATCGGCTCGGGCGCCCTGGACGCCACGCTGGACCTGGCCGCCGACTATGCCGACAAGGCCAAGGCGGCGCTGGCGGTGTTTCCGGCCAATGACTGGCGCGAGGCGCTGGAAAGCCTCGCCGACTTCGCGGTCAGCCGCCGGGCCTGATATCGGTGAATTCGACGTCATGATGGTCCTTGGGCCTCGACTTCGAAGGCCGACGGCGCCAACTCGGACTTAGGGCGCGAAGCCTGAATTTTGGGGGCTCAATACCGTGATCCGTTTCATCCTGAATGTGCTGTGGGCCATCTGCGGCGGTCTGGCGATGGCCTTCGGCTGGTTCGTCGCCGGCGTCCTGCTGGCCATCACCATCGTGGGCCTGCCCTATGCCGGCGCGGCCTGGCGGATCGCCGGCTTCGCCCTGTGGCCCTTCGGCAAGGAGATCGTCCGTCGCGAGGGACCCGACCTGGGCACGGGCGCGCTGGGCGGGCTGATGAACATCATCTGGTTCATCCTGGCCGGCTGGTGGCTGGCGCTGGGCCATGTGGTGGTCGCCGCCGCCGAGGCCGTCTCGATCATCGGCATCCCGTTCGCGATCAAGGACGTCCAACTGGCCTACATCGCCCTGGCTCCGATCGGTCGGGACGTCCGCCGGGTTTAGAAGCCGGTGAACAGCCGGTCGATAGCGCGGCGGATGGCGTCTTCATGGTCGGCCGCCGAACCTATCCGGCGACGTAGATCGGTCTGACGGATCGAGATCATGCCCGTGACGCTGATCAGTAGGACGTCACCGTCACGTTCCAGAGGGATTTCGAAGCCACCGACGGCTGTCATCCGACCTTTTAGGACGGGCGCGACGATCGCTTCCGTCAGTCCGGCGACGAGGTGTGCGGACATAGAAGCGGCGCAGGCGGCGCGCCGGTTCAGAGGAATCGGGTTCGACGCTGAGCCCGCCGATCCCCGCCAGTTCTCCGGCCAGGAACGCGGCGAGGAGGGCCTCGCCGTCGTCTTGGAAGCGCGCGCCGTTCCGCCAGTCCTCGGCCAGGAGGGCCATGTTGCGCACGCCTTCGCCGGAGGCCTCGGCGATAAGGTCGTCGAAGCCGTCCGGCGGTTCGTCGAACAGACGAACGATTTGGAGCATCAGCCCGGCGAGACCATCTTTTCCGGGCGGACGTACTGGTCGAACTCCTCGTCCGTCAGGTAGCCGCCGCCAACGGCTTCCTGGCGCAAGGTGGTGCCGTTCTTGTGCGCCGTCTTGGCGATCTTGGCGCAGATGTCATAGCCGAGGCGGCCGTTGAGGGCCGTGACCAGCATCAGGCTGTTTTCGACGCCGTGCTTGATGTTGTCGATGCGCGGCTCGATGCCGACCACGCAGTTGTCGGTGAAGCTGATCGCGGCGTCGGCGACCAGGCGGACCGACTGCAGGAAGTTGTAGGCCATCACCGGGTTGAAGACGTTCAGCTCGAAGTGACCCTGGCTGCCGGCGAAGGTGATGGCGGCGTGGTTGCCGAACACCTGGACGCAGACCTGGGTCAGGGCTTCGCACTGGGTCGGGTTGACCTTGCCCGGCATGATCGAGCTGCCCGGCTCGTTTTCCGGCAGGGCCAGTTCGCCGAGGCCGGCGCGGGGACCCGAGCCCAGGAAGCGGATGTCGTTGGCGATCTTGAACAGGCTGGCGGCGACGGTGTTGATCGCGCCGTGGCTGAACACCATCGCGTCGTGGGCGGCCAGGGCCTCGAACTTGTTCGGGGCGGTCGTGAAGGGCAGGCCGGTGATCGCGGCGATGGCCTCGGCCACGCCCTCGGCGAAGCCGATCGGGGCGTTCAGGCCGGTGCCGACGGCGGTGCCGCCTTGGGCCAGCTGCATCAGCTTGGGCAGGGTGCTCTCGATGCGCTCGATGCCGTTGGCGACTTGCTGGGCGTAGCCCGAGAACTCCTGGCCCAGGGTCAGCGGCGTGGCGTCCTGGGTGTGGGTGCGGCCGATCTTGATGATGTCGTTCCAGGCCTTGGCCTTGGCGTCGAGGGCGGCGTGCAGATGCTTCAGCGCCGGGATCAGGTCGTGGACGATCTGCTCGGCGCACGCCACGTGCATGGCCGTCGGATAGGTGTCGTTCGACGACTGGCTCATATTGACGTGGTCGTTCGGGTGGACGGGCTTCTTGCTGCCCATCTCGCCGCCCAGGATCTGGATCGCCCGGTTCGAGATCACCTCGTTGGCGTTCATGTTCGACTGGGTGCCCGAACCCGTCTGCCAGACGACCAGCGGGAAGTGGTCGTTCAGCTTGCCGTCGATCACCTCGTTGGCGGCCTGGACGATGGCGTCCTTCAGGCCCGCGTCCAGCTTGCCCAGCTTGAAGTTGGTCTCGGCGGCGGCGCGCTTGACGACGCCCAGGGCGCGGACGACCGGCAGGGGCTGCTTCTCCCAGCCGATCTTGAAGTTGCCGAGGCTCCGTTGGGCCTGGGCCCCCCAATAGCGGTCGGAAGCGACTTCGATCGGGCCGAAGGTGTCGGTCTCGGTGCGCGTGGCGGTCATGCGGGCGATCTCCGGAAAAACGGTCGAGCGCGGTCTAGACCCTGAGGCCCCGCTTCGCAACGCCATGGCGCCGGACAACGGTGTTCGTTATACCGAAGGCGATCAGGAGGCGCCCATGCTCGTCGTCACGACCAACGATCTGCCCGGCTATCGCATCGTCGAACATCTAGGCCTGGTGCGGGGCGTGACCGTCCGCTCGCGCAGCGTGGTCGGCAATGTCGGCGGGGCCATCCAGTCGATCTTCGGCGGCAATCTGTCGATCTACACCAAGCTGGCCGAGACGGCGCGCCAGGAGGCCTATGAGCTCCTGGTGCAGCACGCCCGGGAGGTCGGGGCCAACGCCATCCTGGCCGCGCGCTACGACGCCAACGAGATCATGGAAGGCATCACCGAGGTGCTGGCCTACGGCACGGCCGTTCGGGTCGAAGGGCTGTAGCTTGCCGGTCCATGTGGCGCTGCTGCGCTCGGTCAACACCGGCAAGCGCAAGGTGCTGAAGGAAGACCTGCTCGGAGTCGCCCAGGACACGGGCTTCCCTGCGGCCAAGACCTATCTGGCCAGCGGCAACCTTCTGCTGTGGGGCGAGGACCCCGGCGGTCCGGCCCTGGAAGCGCGGCTGGAGGACGCCCTGGCGGACAGGATCGGCTTGTGCACCGACTTCATGATCCGCTCGCCGGCCGAGCTGAGCGCCATCGTCGCGGCCAATCCGTTTCAAAGCGAGGCGCTGGACCATCCCAGCCACGTGCTGGTCACCTTCATGAAGACGCCGCTGCCGGCCGGCGACGAGGACATCCTGCGCGCGGCGATCACCGGCCCGGAGCGCTTCGCGGCGCGAGGGCGCGAGCTCTATATCGACATGCCGATCAGTATGGCGGACTCGGTGCTGGACCGCGACTGGAAGAAGTCGAAGCGCGCGCCGGTCGGGACGGCCCGCAACTGGAACACCGTCCTGAAGCTCCTCGAAATGGCTCAGGCTTAGCCCCTAGGCGGTCGGGAAACGGCCCGCGACGCCGATCGGGCTTTCCTTGCCGGCGCGGTTCTGGTTCTTGGCCGGATCACCGCGATCCCCGACCCGAGGCTCCGACGCTTGGAAGACGACTGGACCCACCACGGCAAGGTCCGCGCCCGCGAGGCGGGCGGCGAGCTCACTCTCGTGGTCGATGGCCTGACCACCCAGGGCAAGTACTACAAGCCGCTGATCTATGAGTTCTTCCGCAAATCGTGGCGGGGCTCGCGGCCGGCTTGGGGCGAGTTCAGCGTCGAGATCGGCATGGAATATGTCGGCGAGCCGCCGTGGATGGATCTCGACAACCTGGCGAAAGCCCTGTTGGACGCCATCAAGGGCTATGCCTTCCACGACGACGCCCAGGTCGCCCGGCTGCTGGTCGAGCGCCGGCCGGGCGAGCGCGAGCGGATCGTCATCCAGGTGCGGAAGCTGAACTCGAACCTCATGCGACGGACGCTCGAGGGCTGACGCGCCGTATCAGAAGAGCGGGCGGCTCCACGGCAGCAGGTAGCCCCACAGGCCCAGCAGCACCGCCAGGAAGACGTGGAGGATGGCCGTGTAGGTGAAGGCCGCCTTGCGACCGCCGTTCCAGCTGTCGACCCGGCGACCGCCGCGCCAGACCATGGGCAGGGCGCCCAGGGTCAGGACGCTCAGCACCGACGCCACCAGGGCGCAGGCCGAGCCGCTCAGCAGCCAGCCGCTGGGCCAGCCGAAGAAGACGGTCGTCTGGTCGGAGGCCTTGGCGCCGAACACGGCCATGCAGCCGGCCGAGATCAGCCAAAGCACCGACTGCATGGTCTGCATCTGGCTGGCGCTGGCCTGGATGGGCGTCTGGCGCGCCTCCCGGCGGTTGCGGACGAAGATGCCCAGGATCGCGCCCAGGCTGGCCAGCAGGCCCAGCACCGCCGTCCAGATCAGCAGGCCGATCGACCGGAAAAAGCCGATCCGCTCATAGGTCGCGGTTCCGCGCGCGGCGTAGAAGCGGGACGGATGGTCGCCATTGACGTCGAAGTTCAGCAGCAGCGGGCCATCGACGGCCTTGAACACGCCCGGATGGCTGGTGCCGTTCCATAGCGTGCTGGTCCCGCCCTCGGTCACGGTCAGCCGGCCATCGGGCGTTGCGCGCACCGTGGCCCGGCCGGTCAGGCGGCCGGCGAAGGCTTCCAGTCCGGTGTAGGCGCGGCGGGTCGTCAGGTATTCGCCCTCATAGACCCGCGCCTCGTCATAGCTGAGCGCGCTGACCGGCGGCACGGCCGGGGCGGGGCTGTAGAAGTGCTCGACGATGGTGGCCGGCAGGGTGGCGGGCAGGTTGGCGCCGCTGTCGGTGTTCACCGACACGAAGACGCCAAGGCCCAGATCGGGCGCGATCACCAGGTTGGAGAGGAAATACAGCGTCGCGCCCGCATGGCCGAAACCACGCCGGCCGCCGGGAAGGGGGATGTCCTGGAAGCCGGCGTTCCAGCCGGCGGCCTCGGGCGTGGGCCGGTACATCGGGGTGCGGAAGGCCTGGGCCGTCTTTGGCGAGAAGATCGTCTTGCCGTCGATCGTCCCGCCGTTCAGCAGCAGCGTCATGTAGCGGGCCATGTCGCCGGCGGTGCTGGAGGCGGAGGCGGCGGGCGCCACCTGGCCCATGAACTCGCGAGGTCGGACCTTCCAGCCCATCGGCGTCCACGAATAGCCGTCGGACAGGTCGGCGGCCAGGGCGTTGGCCATCGGCGCGGGCAGGCCATCGCGCCACGGACGCGCCTCGCGGAACGTCGTGTGGCCCATGCCGGCCGGAAGGATGATCTCCTCGCTGATCAGCTGCTCATAGGGCTTGCCGACCACGTTCGACAGGGCCGCGCCGGCCAGGGCCGCGCCATAGTTCGAATAGCTGGGCAGCAGGCCAGGCTCGCGCACCCGGCGCGGTCGCTCCTGACGCAGGTAGTCGTTCAGGGTCCGCACGCGGTTCGGATCGCGTTCGAAGAGCTGGCCCAGCGCGCGGTCCTCGAAACCGCTGGTGTGGGTCATCAGGTCCTTGAGGCGAACCTGGGTCTTCTTGCCCTGGTCCTTCACCTGCAGCGGCTCGGGCAGGTAGAGGTTCACCGGACCGTCCAGGCGCATGTGGCCCGACTCGATCTCGTTCATCACCGCGATCCAGGTGAAGGTCTTCGAGATCGACCCGACGCGGAACAGCGTCTTGTCCGGATCGACCGGCTTGCGGTTGGCCAGGTTCGAGAAACCGTAGCCCTTCTTGAGCACCACCTGGCCGTTCTGGACCACCGAGACGGTGACGCCGGCGATGTGGTCGCGATCCATGGCGCGGCGCACGACGCCGTCGACGAAGGCTTCCAGCTCCGGACGGGGCAGGGGCGT
>NZ_SZWJ01000115.1:0-12288 GCF_012184455.1 Caulobacter sp. SSI4214
TGCTGGCGCCGCGCAGGCCCTTTCCGGGCGTCAGCAGGCTGATCGCCTCGAGAAGGTTGGTCTTGCCCGCCCCGTTGGCGCCGAACAGATAGACGCTGCGCCCCTCCGTCTCGAGGCGCGCCCGCTCGTAGGAGCGAAAGTCCGTCAGGGTCAGGGAAAGCAGTGCGGCCGACGCCATTGAGGCTTCTTAAGCGGTGTCGCCGGCCGACGCCATGGCCGTATCAGCCGACCTTATAGCCACACAGCTTGTTGCCATCGAGATCGCGGAAATAGGCGAAATAGGCCTTGGGCATCCGCTCGCCGGGCGGGCCCTCGCACTTCGCGCCCAGCTCCAGGGCCTTGGCGTGGAAGGCGTCGACCTCCTCGACGGTGTCGAACGCGAAGCCGCCCATCATGCCGTTGCCGATGCAGGCCGGATTGCCGTCGTGCGGGCCAAGCACCCCGAACATGGAGCCATTGCCGCGATAGAGGCGGCCGCCGGACGGATGCTCGAACAGCGGCTTCATGCCGATCGAGCCCAAGAGGCCGTCATAGAAGGCCTTGGCCTTCTCCAGGTCGTTGGAACCGACCGTCAAATAGTTCAGCTTGGCCATGGGCCACCTCCCGTTTTTATACGAAACGGACCTTAGCGGCCTTATGAGTGTTGGCAATAGGACCCTTGCGTCAGCCGCATCAGGGCTCGAATAGGGCCCGATGGCTGTAAACCCAAGCGCCGACATCGGCGAAACGGTCGGTGACGATCGCGCAGGTGCGCACGCGGCCGGACTTCGCGCTGGTGATCCAGCCGGCCCGCTCCAGAACCTTCAAGTGCTTCATGAACGAGGTCAGGGCCATGTCGAACGGCGCGGCCAGCTCGCCGACGCTGGCCGGCCCTTGACCCAGACGGCTCAGGATCGCCCGCCGCGTCGGATCGGCCAGCGCCAAGAAGGTGTCGTCGAGGGAAACGGCGTTGTCAGCCATATGGCTAAGTATGATGAACGGGTCGGACCAAGGCAACAGCAGCGCTTGACGGTCTATTTCATGGCTTCAGGCTGCGACTTTGGGAACAGGGCAAGATGAACCGACTGGCTGACTTACGGGCCGCGCTGTCAGAGGATGCGATCCCAATCGCGAACCTCGTCCAGGCGGCCTATGCGCCGTGGGCGGCGCTGATCGGCCGCCCGCCGTTGCCCATGACGGTCGACTACGGCGAGGCTCTGAAGAACCACCGCTTCGACCTACTGGAGATCAATGGCGAGGTGGTCGCCTTGATCGAGACGACGCCCAGTGGGAACCGATTGTTGATCGTGAATGTCGCCGTCTCGCCAGCCCATCAGGGCAAGGGCCTGGGCGTGCGACTGCTGAAACATGCCGAAGGCTTGGCCGTCGAAGCCGGCCTCGTTGGCGTCCGCCTCTATACAAACCAGCGCTTCGAGAAGAACATCCGTCTCTACGCCGCCCTCGGCTATCGCGTCGACCGCGAGGAAGCGCTGAACGGCGGAATCGCCATCCACATGTCGAAAGACCTGACGTCGGCGGATTGACTATTTCCCCGTCGGCAACCCCAGCACCTTCTGTAAAAACTGGGTCTCGACCTCGCGGCGGCGATCGTTGTTGGCCTTCTTCAGGAAGCCGTGGCCCTCGTCCTTGAACTGCACGTACCAGGTCTCGACGCCCTGGGCGCGCAGCTTGGCGACCACCTGGTCCGACTCCGACTTGGGCACGCGCGGATCGTTCCAGCCCTGCATGACCAGCATCGGCTTGGTGATGTTGCCCACATTGTTCATCGGCGAGATGGTCTCGAAGGCTTTCAACATCTTCGGGTCGCGTTCGTCGCCATATTCGGCCCGTCGCAGGTCGCGGCGATAGGCCTCGGTGTTCTGGAGGAACGAGACGAAGTTGCTGATGCCGTAGCGCTCGATCCCGCCGGCCATGCGGTCGGAATAGCGCGTCATCACGGCCAGCGACATGTAGCCGCCGTAGGACTGGCCGTAGACGACGACGCGGCTGGGATCGAGGTCTGGCTGGGTCTTGATCCAATCCAGCAGCGCGCCGATGTCCTTGACCGAGTCCTCGCGCTTCTCGGCGTTGTCGAGGTTCTGATAGGCCTTGCCGTAGCCGGTCGAGCCGCGAACATTGGTGACGATCACCGCCGCGCCGAGCTCCGCCACCGAATGCTGGTGGAAGGCGTTGAAGGTCGGGCGCGACTGGCCCTCGGGTCCGCCGTGGATGTCGATGATCACCGGCGCCTTCTGGCCGGCGGCCAGCTTGGGCTTGTAGACAAAGGCCGGGATCGAGCGCTTGTCGAACGACGGGTAGCGGACCAGTTCCGGCGTCGCCAGGGCCTTGGGATCAAGACCCCCCAGCTCCGAGGCCGTCCAGCGCTCCAGCTTGCCGTCCATCACCCCCCAGCTCCAGGCGTCGCTGGCCGCCGTCGGCGTGGCCAGGCTGAAGCCCAGCTTCGACCCGTCCGGCGAGAAGGCCAGGCCCGAGACCACGCCGGCGGGCAAGGCCGGCTGAGGCAGGGCGCGGCGGGTGCGGAAGTCCTGCACGACCAGCTTCGAATAGCCGTCCTCGTTGACGACATAGGCCAGCACGCGGCCATCGTCGGACAGGGAGAAATCCTCGATGTCCCAAGGACGTTCGCCCGAAAGGATCACCTTCCCGCCGGTCGCCAGGTCGAATTGCACCAGGCGCGTGAAGTCCGAACCTTCGTCCGACAGCATCAGAAGGCTCTTGCCGTCCGGCGTGAAGATCCCGCGGCTGTAGGCGATCTTGGTCTTTGACGGATTGAGTTCGGTCAGCTTGCCGGTCGCGACGTCCAGCAGCCAGACCTTGGTCTCGTTGATCGAGAAGTAGCGGGCCAACAGCACCGTCTTGCCATCGGGCGACACCGCCACGGGCGAAACCTGACCCTGACCCTTGTGGATCACCTTTGTCGCGCCGGACGCGTCGCGCATCAGGACGTCGAAGTCGGCCGAACCCTTGACCGCCCGCGACCAGACCAGCACCAAACCGTCCTTGGTCCAGACCGGCGACTGGTTGCGCGTGCCCGGCTCGGTCAGCTGGACGGTCTTGCCGTCGGCCGAGCGCAGGAACAGCTGGAACCACTCGTCGCCGCCCGTGTCCTTGGCGAACAGAATCTGGCCGTTCGGCAGGGCGTGGGCTTCGGCGACCGGCTCGTCATAGAAGGTGATCTGCTCGCGGGCGGCGCCCGGCGCGGCCACCACGTGCAGCTGATTGGTGTTGCCAAAGCGCGTGGTGATGATCATGCCGCCGTTCTGGGCCCAGTCGTCGAAGCCCGCCGCGCGAGCGTTCTGGTACTTGGCCAGCCCCTCACGGATCGAAGCCGGCGCGACCGGCACGTTCTCCAGGATCTGGTTGCCGATCTCGCGGCGCTCGACCGTCTGGGCGGGCGCGGGCGCGGGCGCGGCGGCGGCCAACGCCAGGATGGCGGCCGAGGCGGCGAGCAGCTTTTTCATGTCGGACCCCCGAAAGCGAAACGGGCGCCCGAAGGCGCCCGCTCATTAGTTCTTCAACCCAACGACGCGGTCAAACCCGCAGCGGCATCAGCACGTACTTGACGCCCGGATCGACCGGGTCGACCACCAGGGTCGGACTAGCCGGGTCGGCGAAGCGGAACTCGGCCTGCGGCCCGGCGATCTGGCCGCAGACGTCCAGCAGGTAGCGGGCGTTGAAGCCGATCTCGAAGGGCTCGCCGTCGTAATCGACCTCGACCTCTTCCACGGCCTGGCCGGCTTCCATGTTGCGGACGGTCAGGGTGATGCGGCCCGGCTCGATGGCCAGCTTCACCGACCGGCTTTTCTCGGCCGAGATGGTGGCCACGCGGTCGACGGCCTTGGCGAACAGGTCGTTGTCCAGCGTCAGGATCTTGGCGTTGTCGCGCGGGATGACGCGCAGATAGTCCGGGAAGGCGCCGTCGATGACCTTTGAGGTCAGAGCGGCCTGGCCGAACTCGAAGCGGACCTTCTGCGGCGACAGCTGGACGTCGACCGTCTCGCCGGCCGATTCCATGAGGCGGCGGGCCTCGGCGATGGTCTTGCGCGGCACGATCACGCCCGGCAGGCCGACCGCGCCCTCCGGCGCCGGCATCTCGGCCAGGGCCAGGCGGTGGCCGTCGGTGGCCACGGCGCGCAGCTTGGTCTCGCCGCCTTCGTTGACCGTGTGGATATAGAGGCCGTTCAGATAGTAGCGCGTCTCTTCGGTCGAGATCGCGAAACGGGTCTTGTCGATCAGCCGCATCAGCTCGTTGGTGTCGACCGCGATGCGGTTCGACAGGCCGTCGCTGCTCATCACCGGGAAGTCGCCAGCCGGCAGCACCGGCAGGTTGAAGCGCGAGCGCCCGGCCTGGATGACCAGGCGCGGATCGTCGCCGCTGAAGGTCAGGCTGACATCGGCGCCGTCGGGCAGCTTGCGGACGATTTCGTAAAGCGTATGGGCCGGGGCGGTGATCTGGCCGGGCACGTCGATCTGGGCCAGGCCCTCGTCGATGATCTCCATGTCCAGGTCGGTGGCCGAGAACGACAACTGATCGCGGTCGGCCGACAGCAGGATGTTGGACAGGATCGGGATGGTGTTGCGGCGCTCGACCACGCTCTGCACATGCCCCAGCGCCTTCAGAAGCGCCGCCCGTTCAATGGTAAGCTTCATAGTCCGGTCCAGATCGTGCGGGCGGATGCAGAATCGCCCGCTACCCCCGTGAAGAATGGACCGCCGACATTATCGTAAAGCGCGGAGGGGGAAAGGGGGCTGGGGCGCGAAAACCGCGCTAGACCTTCGTCCTTTAGGCTTCCGCGACGGACCCGGCGGATCGGCCCATGGCCTTGGTCCTCGCCGACAGCGCGGCGAGGACCAAGGTCTGGAACATCAGGCCTTGGTGTCGAAGGCCCCGCCCGAGCCTTCGCCGTCCGCGCCAGCCCCGGCGTAGGGGTTCGACCCGGCGGAGGACGACTCCGGCGCGGCCGGGCCGGTCGAGCCCTTGGCCGCCACGGCGACCATGGCCGGACGCACCAGGCGGCCCATCAGCTCGTAGCCGGCCTGCAGCACCGAGATCACGCCGCCGGCCGCCACCTCGGTCGAGGGCTGTTCGGTCACGGCCTGATGCAGGTGCGGATCGAACTTCTCGCCCGGAGCGGGGTCGATCTTCTTCAGGCCGTTGCGTTCGAAGGCGCCTTGCAGCTCCTTCTCGGTCATCTCGACGCCGATGATGAAGTTCTTCACCGCCGCGTCGGTCGAGTCCTTGGGGCTGTGGGCCGTGGCGCGCGCGAGGTTGTCGGCCGCGCCCAAGAGGTCACGGGCGAACTTCTGGATCGCGTAGGCGCGCGCGTCGTTCATCTCGCGCTCGGCGCGGCGCTTGGTGTTCTCGGCCTCGGCGGCGTAGCGGAGCGCCTGCTCCTTCAGCTGGGCCACTTCAAGCTTCAGGGCCTCGATTTCCTGCGAGGCGTCGTCCGTTTCGAAGGGCATGTCTTCAGCCGGCGTTTGCTCGTCGGTCATCTCGTAAAGTCCTTATCCATCCATCATGCGGCCGAGCACCCGGGCGGTGTAGTCCACCAGCGGAATGACTCGGGCATAGTTCAATCGCGCTGGCCCGATCACGCCGATCGCGCCCAGCACCTTCTGACGGCCCGTCATATAGGGCGCCGCGATCACCGAGGAACCCGAAAGCGAAAAGAGTCGCGTTTCGGCCCCGATAAAGATGCGGACCGCCTCGGCCTGGCGAACGTCGTCGAGCAGGCCAATGAGCTGTCCCTTCTGCTCGAGATCGTCGAACAGCTGGCGCACCCGGTCGATGTCCTCGCGCGCGCGCGCGTCGGCCAGCAGGTTGGCCTGTCCTCGAACGATCAGCGAGCGCGCGTCGCCCTCGCCCCCGCTCCAGGCGGCGAGGCCCTCCTCGACCAGGCGGGCGGCGGCCTCGTCCAGTTGCCGGCGAGCCACCGCCAGTTCGCCGTCCATCTCGACCCGCGCCTCGGCCAGCGTCCGACCGCGCAGACGGGCGTTCAGGAAGTTGGAGGCCTCGGTCAAGGCCGAGGGCGTCACCCCCGGCGGCTGGCGCATCAGGCGGTTCTCGACCTGGCCGTCCTCGAACACCATCACCGCCAGGGCCTGACCGCCGCCCAGGGGCACGAACTCGACATGCTTGACCCCGCCTTCGCGCACTGGCGTGACCACGATCCCGGCGCCGCCGGCCAGGCCCGACAGGATGGACGAGGCCTCGGCCAGGGCTTCCTCGAACGAGCGGCCCTTGACGGCCAGACGCGCCTCGATGGTCCGCTTGTCGTCCTCGGGCAGGTCGCCGACCTCCAGCAAGCCGTCGACGAACATGCGCAGGCCCGCGTGGGTCGGCATCCGGCCGGCGCTGGTGTGCGGCGCGTCCAGCAGGCCTAGCTGCGCCAGGTCCTGCATGGTGTTGCGGATCGAGGCGGGCGATAGGGCCACCCCGCCCTTGGAGATGGTGCGCGAGCCCACCGGCTCGCCGGTCTCCAGGTACGACTCGACGACGCGGCGGAAGATGTCGCGCGCCCGGGCGTCCAGCTCGGTCAGGCCCGGCGCGGGCACGATCGGCCCTGTGAACAGGTGCGTCATGGGCGGCCTCTCCAGAGCGTGTCGTTTTGGACCCGGTCGGCGAACAAAAGCGGTCGGCCTCTTTCAACTGCGGCTGGCGATAGGATAAGCGGCCAGGCGAACACATTCAAATAGACCGGAGTTCCCCCATGCGTCCGTCCGAACGCGCCCCCGACCAGCTGCGCGCCGTCACGCTGGAAACCGGCGTCAACCGCTACGCCGAGGGCTCGTGCCTGATCGGCTTTGGCCACACCAAGGTGCTGGTCACCGCCACGGTCGAGGAGAGCGTGCCGGGCTGGATGCGCAACAAGGGCGCCGGCTGGGTCACCGCCGAGTACGGAATGCTCCCCCGCGCCACCCACACGCGCGGCCGCCGCGAGGCCGCCGCCGGCAAGCAAACCGGCCGCACCCAGGAGATCCAGCGCCTGATCGGCCGCTCCCTGCGCGCCGTGGTCGACCTGAAGGCTCTGGGCGAGCGCCAGATCACGCTGGACTGCGACGTCGTCCAGGCCGACGGCGGCACCCGCACCGCCTCGATCACCGGCGCCTGGGTGGCCCTGCGCCTGGCGACCCGCTACCTGCTCGACGAGGGCGTCCTGAAGACCGATCCCATCCTGGGCCAGGTGGCCGCCGTCTCGTGCGGCGTGTTCAACAACGTGCCGGTGCTGGATCTGGACTACGAAGAAGACTCCAGCGCCGAGGCCGACAGCAACTTCGTGCTGACCGGGGCCGGCGACATCGTCGAGATCCAGGCCACCGGCGAGAAGCGGGGCTTCACCCGCGCCGAGTTCGAGACCCTGTACGGGCTGGCCGAAAAGGGCATCAACGAGCTGTTCGTCCTGCAGCGCCAGGCCATCGGCGCGTAGACGCGCCCCTTGCCGGGATGGGCTAACGGACCCAGATTCCCTGAACCACGAGGTTTTAGAGGAGTCCGCCGTGCCCACCCCGTTCAAAGGCTATGAAGTCGAAGCGCGCCTGCGGCCATCGGCCGAGGCCTATCGCTTCGACCTCGACCAGGCGCTGGCCGCGGTCGTGGCCTTGGAGGCGCACGCGCCGGCCGACGCCTACACCGCCCAGATCCTGGGAACCGAGCGCATCGGCAACGGCGTCGTGGTGGGTCCCAGCGGTCTCGTTCTGACGATGGCCTATCTGATCACCGAGGCCGAAGAGGTCTTCCTGACCCGCAACGACGGCCGCCGCGTGCCCGCCCACGTGCTGGGCCTGGACGCTCGATCGGGCCTCGGCCTTGTCCAGGCCCTCGAGCCGCTGGATCTGCCGGTGCTGACCATCGGCCATTCGCGCGGACTGGAAGACGGGGCCCCCGTGGTCGTCGCCGGGGCCGGCGGCCGCGCCCACGCCATGGCCGGCAAGATCCTGGCCCGCATCCCCTTCTCCGGCTATTGGGAATACAAGCTGGACGAGGCCCTGATCACCGCGCCGGCTCACCCGCACTGGAGCGGCGCGGCCCTGATCGGTCCCAAGGGCGACTTGGTGGGCCTGGGTTCGCTCAGCCTGGAGGGCCGCGACGCCCAGGGCGAGGCGAGGCCCATCAACATGTTCGTGCCGGCCGAACTGCTGCCGCCGATCCTCGACGACCTGGCGCGCGGCAAGACTCCTCACCCGCCCCGTCCGTGGCTGGGCGTCTTCGCCCAGGAACTGGAGAACCACGTGGTCATCGTCGGCGTCTCGCCCAAGGGCCCGGCCGCCCGCGCCGAGCTGCGCGCCGGCGACCTGATCCTGGAGGTCGACGGCCACGCGGTGTCGGACCTGGCCGAATTCTACGATCGCCTGTGGGACCTGGGCGAGGCCGGCGTCACCGTGCCGCTGAAGGTGCTGCGCGAAGGCGACGCCTTCGAACTGGAGGTGCGCTCGATGGACCGCAACGCGCTGCTGAAGAAGCGGCGGCTGAACTGAGGACGCGCCCCAGTTGCCAGGATGGCGATCCTCATTCTAGACGGGATCGCATGACCGACAAACCTGGCCCTTGGGATCTTCCGGACGCCCCACCCTCACCGCCGGCCGCGACGCCCGCCGCTCCGCGCGACCGTCTCTGGCTGTGGCTGGGCGCCCTGGCCGCCGTCGGGGTGCTCATCGCCGCCCTGGCCCACGCCTATCCGGAAGCCTTGCGGAGCGGGGACGACAAGGTCGAGCTGGTCTATCGTCTGATGCTGGTGCTGCTGGTGTCTGGCGGCCTTTTGCGCGCCGCGCGGCGGCCGTTGACCCGTCACCTGAAGCACGCGGTGATCTGGATGGCCGCCTTCGCGGTGCTGGCCTTCGGTTACGCCTATCGGACCGAGTTGGCCGACGCGCCGCGCCGGCTGCGGATGGCGTTCAATATCGGCGCGCCGATCCAGGTCGACGAGCGCACCCTCGTGGTCCCGCAGAGCGACGACGGCGCCTATGTGGTCGATGGCCTGGTCAACGGCCAGCGCGTGCGGTTCACGGTCGACACCGGCTCGACCGACACCGTGCTCAGCCCCGACGACGCCCGCCGGCTGGGCGTGGCGGTCGACAAGCTGGACTACGCCTACAAGGCCGAGACCGCCAACGGGACGGGCTATGGCGCGGTCTTCGCGGCCAAGAGCCTGGAGATCGGGTCGATCCGGCTGCGGGACGTGCCTTTGATGGTCAACAAGACCCCGATGAGCCAGTCGCTGCTCGGGATGAGCTTCCTGAAACGCTTGGACGCGTTCGAATTCCGCGGGCGCACCCTGGTGCTGAAGTGGCGCGAGGACGACCAGGGACGGGCGCTTTAGAGGGCGTTCTAGCGGTTTAACCGCTCACACTTAAACCTAACGCATCCCTAGAGCGTGAGGCTGAAAGTGGGAACCGGTTTCAGCTTATCTCACGCTCTAAACATTTGATTTAGAGTCTTTTTAACGCCTGAAATCGATTCCGATTTCAGGCTAAAGGCTCTAGGCTTCGTCTTCATCGTGCCCGCCGGGCGGGCCGCTTTCGAAGGTCAGCAGGTCGCCCGGCTGACAGCCCAGTTCGCGGCAAAGCGCGTCCAGGGTCGAGAACCGCACCGCGCGGGCCTTGCCGGTCTTGAGGATCGAGAGGTTGGCGATGGTCACGCCCACCCGGTCGGAAAGCTCGGTGAGCGACATGCGACGATCCAGCAAGACGCGGTCGAGGTTCACGCGGACGGGCATTCGACGGCACTCCGGATCAGATCGTGAGTTCGGCTTCGCGGCGAAGGCGGGCGCCTTCGCGGAACACCTCGGCCAGGACGAAGACCACCAGCACCGAGAACCAGGCGGTCAGGGTGAAGCTGTCGTCGATGACCTTGGCCTTGGGCGCCAGCCAGCGCGCCATGCCCGAAAAGACGTAGCGGCCGATCTCCAGCCCGCCCAGGACGAGGCCGATCAGACGCAGACGCACGACATTGTCGGGATGGAAGGGGTCGCCGGCGGTCAGGGTGGCGAAGATCTTGCGCAGCCGCTCGACGATGACCATCCAGCCGCCCAGCAGCAACGCCCAGGCGGCCAGGGCGCCGGCGAACAGCGGGCCGTCGCGGCTGATGGCCTGCACGGCGTCGCTGATCGGCAACACCTGGGCCAGCAGTTCGGGATTGAAGCTGAACAGCAGGGCGACCAGCGTGAACAGCGACAGAAGGCTCACGAAGATCCACAGCCCGACATAGATCACGTCGAGGATGATCTTCAGAAAACTCGATACCGAGCCAGGCCCCAAGGCGCGCATGGCTGCTCCCCGACAGCGACGCTAAGCAATTTGCCCCGCGTCGCGGGAGGCGTCAAAAACAGCGGCCCCCGGGACCCTGGAAACGCGATCCGCCGTTAAAGCGTCTGCACCACGAACGCCACGGCCGACACCGGAACCGCCACGATCAGGGCGACGGTGATCGCGGTCATGATGACCTTGTCGGCGATGCTGAACAGGCGGGCGGCGGACATCGTGTTTTCCAGCTCGAGAGGCGTGGCCAGGGTCGATCCATTCGGCCCCTATCCACAGGATCAACAGATAGGGGCCAATTCCGGTTCCGCCAATCTCGATTATCGAAAAACGATATTAAACTCCGGTAATGATGCCTGTGGGCAAATCGGAGTTGCCTTTAGGTCACAGTCACGCTCGTCGCCACCATCGAGGCGCGCTTGGAAACCCGCTCGAACCAGTTGGCCAAGGCTGGCCGCCCCTCCCGCCAGTCGCTGACCTTGCGAGCATCCTGGTAGTCCAGCTGCACGGCCACGGCGATCTCGCCGATCGCGAAGCGGTCCGAGGAGAGGGCGCCTTCGGCGACAGCGGCTTCGAAGAGGTTCAGCGTCGCGGCGACGGCGCGGCCCTGGCGCTCGAAAAGGTCCTGACGGTGTTCGGCCTCGGGCCGCATCCGCTCGCGAACGATCATCACCGAGGCGTCGCCCAGCCCGTCGGCCGCCGCTTCCAGGGTCAGCGCCCGGCGGCGGTCGGGCTGGGCCTCGGGGATCAGGCGCGGCGCGGCCAGTCCATCCACATAGTCGGTGATGACGCCGGAATCATAGATCGCCTCGCCGTCGTCCAGGATCAGGGCCGGCACCTTGCACAGCGGGTTCTGGGCCCGCAGCGACTCGTCCTGGAACGGCGAGACCACCTCGAGCGTGAAGCGGTCCGACAACCCTTTTTCGATGGCCAGCACGCGAACCTTGCGCGCGAAGGGTGAAAGTGGCGAGTAAAGGAGCCGCATCAGGTGATTTTCCCGGAGTGAAGACATGGCGCTGAAGCTTGAGATCGGGTCGAAGCTTGTGGCCGCCACGCACAATCCTGGCAAGGTCCCGGAGATCGCGGCCCTGCTGGACGGCCGCTTCGAGATCGTAACGGCCGGACAGCTGGGCCTGCCCGAGCCCGAAGAGACCGAGAGCACCTTCGTCGGCAACGCCCTGCTGAAGGCGCGCCACGCGGCGGATCTTTCGGGCCTGCCGGCCATCGCCGACGACTCGGGCCTGTCGGTCAAGGCGCTGGACGGCGCGCCGGGGATCTATTCGGCGCGCTGGGCCGGTCCGGGCAAGGACTTCGCCATGGCCATGGACAAGGTCGCCGAGCGTATCGAGGCGACGGGGAGCGAGGACTATTCGGCCTGGTTCACCTCGGCCCTGGCCGTCGCCTGGCCCAACGGGCCGGCCGTGGTGGTCGAGGGACGCGTCGACGGAACCCTGGCGTTCCCCGGGCGCGGAACGTGCGGCTTCGGCTACGATCCGATCTTCGTTCCCGAGGGCCACGACACCACCTTCGGCGAGATGGAGCCGTCGGCCAAGGACGCGATGAGCCACCGCGCCCGCGCCTTCGCCAAACTGAAAGCCGCGTTGTTTGACTGACGCTCCCAAGGACGCCCCTCGGGACGACCTCGGTGTCTACGTCCACTGGCCCTATTGCGCGCGCATCTGCCCCTATTGCGACTTCAACGTCGTCCGCGACCGGGGCAGGACCGACGAGCAGGCGGCCCTGGCCGACGCCATCGTCGCCGATCTGGTCGCCCAGCGCGCCCTGACCGGCGAGCGCCGCCTGCTGTCGATCTTCCTCGGCGGCGGCACGCCGTCGCTGATGGATCCCGCCCAGGTCGCGCGCGTGATCGACACGGCCAAGCGCCTGTGGTCGCCCGCCGAGGACCTGGAGATCAGCCTGGAGGCCAATCCGACCGACGCCGAGGCCGGCCGCTTCGCCGCCCTGGCCGAGGCCGGGGTCCAGCGCCTGTCCCTCGGCGTCCAGGCCCTCGACGACGCCGCGCTGAAGGATATC
>NZ_SZWJ01000116.1:0-12178 GCF_012184455.1 Caulobacter sp. SSI4214
ACAGCGACGCGCTCCGCGCGCTCGGACTCGGCGGCCTCGCCACGACCTTCGGGCGCGCGGCGTTGCTCACCGCCGCCGACCAGGGCGGCCGGGTCGTGCCAGGTGAAGACGTTCTCGCCGAACGGGACGCGCGGGCGGATCCAGACGAAGGCGTCGGTCGGACGATCACCGTCCTCGCGACCGCCGCGACGACCGCCACGGCGACCGCGACGACGGCGGCGGCGACGGTCATCGTCATCGTCGCCGAATTCCGCGCGGTCGTCGGCCTCGCCCTCGACCTCTTCCTCTTCGGATTCAACTTCGGCGTCGGCCTCGCGGTCATCGCGACGGCCGCGACCCCGGCCGCGATCACGGCGACCACGGCGGCCCTTGCGGTCGCCGCGATCGTCTTCGCGAGCCTGCTTGCGGCTCGAGGCGTCGTCGTCGTCGGTGTCTTCGCGTTCGAGGTCTTCCTCGTCCTCGTCCGGAATGATCTCGTCTTCTTCTTCCTCGTCCTCGTAGGCCGAGGCGTCGAAATCGTCGTCTTCCTCGACATAGGGCGCCGGCGCCACGGCGATGCGCTCGCCAAGCTCGGTGCGCTCGATCTCGCTGTCGCCGGCGTGCAGGCTGTCATCGACCACGACGGTGACGAACAGGCCGTGCGTCGTCAGCAGGCGCTGCAGATAGGCGCGCTTTTCGTTGAGGATATAGAGGCCGACCGCGCGCGAGACCTTCAGGATCACGCTGCCCGAGCCCTTCAGGGCCTCGACCTCGACGGCGCGCAGGGCGGCCAGGGCGCTGGACTCGACCGAGCGGACGCGACCGGTGCCCTCGCAGTGTTCGCAAACGTGGGTCGTGCCTTCCAGCACGCCGGTGCGGCGGCGCTGACGGCTGATCTCCATCAGGCCAAAGCCCGAGATCTTGCCCATCTGGATCCGGGCGCGGTCGTCCTTGAGCGCGTCCTTCAGGACCTTCTCGACCGTGCGGTTGTTCTTGCCTTCATCCATGTCGATGAAGTCGATGACGATCAGGCCGGCCAGATCGCGCAGGCGCAGCTGGCGGGCGGCTTCCTCGGCCGCCTCGATATTGGTCTTGAGGGCGGTGGCCTCGATGTTGCGCTCACGCGTGGCCTTGCCCGAGTTGACGTCGATGGCCACCAGGGCCTCGGTCTGGTTGATCACCAGATAGCCGCCCGAACGCAGCGGCACGACCGGCGAATAGATCTGGGCCAGGTGGTCCTCGATCTTGTTCTTGACGAACAGCGGGGTCGGGTCGCGGTAGTTGAAGACCTTCTTGGCCTGGCTCGGCATCAGCATGCGCATGAAGTCGCGCGCTTCCTTGTAGCCGGCGTCGCCTTCGACCCAGATACCCTCCAGGTCCTTGTCATACATGTCGCGGATGGCCCGCTTGACGAGGTCTTCCTCCTCGTAGATCAGCGCCGGCGCGATCGAGTGCAGCGTGTTTTCGCGGATGTTTTCCCACAGACGCAGCAGATATTCGTAATCGCGCTTGATCTCGGCCTTGGTGCGCTTGGCGCCCGCCGTGCGGACGATCAGGCCCATGCCTTGCGGCACCTCCAGGCTCTGGACCACGCTCTTCAGGCGCTTGCGGTCGGTAACCGCCGTGATCTTTCGGCTGATGCCGCCGCCACGCGCGGTGTTGGGCATGAGCACGCCGTAACGGCCGGCGAGGGAGAGGTACGTGGTCAGGGCCGCGCCCTTGTTGCCGCGCTCTTCCTTGACGACCTGGACCAGCATGATCTGCCGGCGGCGGATCACTTCCTGGATCTTGTACTTGCGCATCAGCCGGCGCTTGCGACGCGCCAGCTCTTCCTCGACGTCGTCTTCCTCGTCGTCGACCGCGTGATCGCCGCCGTTGACGTCGTCCTCATCATCGCTGCCCGAGGCGCGACGCGAGACCGGGATGTCGTCCTCGTCGTCGGCCGAGTCGTCGCGCATCAGCGCTTCACGGTCGGCGACCGGGATCTGGTAGTAGTCGGGGTGGATTTCGTTGAACGCCAGGAACCCGTGGCGATTGCCGCCATATTCGACGAACGCGGCCTGCAGGCTGGGTTCGACGCGGGTCACCTTGGCGAGGTAGATATTTCCACGGAGCTGTTTGCGGGTCTGGCTCTCGAAATCGAACTCTTCAACCCGGGTACCGTCCACGACGACCACACGCGTCTCTTCGGCGTGTGCTGCGTCGATCAGCATCTTCTTCGACATTAAGGAAGTCTCCACGGCGCGCGGCGGGCGCTAGGCCCGGGCGCCGATATGAATGAAGGGCGCGCGCGTCGCCGTCCGTCGCCCCGCCAGCGCGGTTGCGAAGGGTCGGATGCCAATGGCGGACGGGTGCGGCGCAGCCCATTGAGGTTTCGTTTTCCCTGGCCACGCCGTGGGGCGTGGTGGAGTTGTTTTGCCTGTCGCGCCGGAATGGCGCGGTCGGGATGGCGCGTCGTCGCCGGGAGGCGTTAGAGCTCGACGCGAGCCCCTCGACACGGCCTGGAGGGGCGTCCAGCCCGCTCCCGCGTCCGCGTCTCGAACACTATCTAGTCTGCCGCTTTCATGGCGAAAGGGTTCAGGACCACTTCGCCGCTCCAACGGACCGCGCGGTGTCGTGACGATCACGGCCTCCGAGCGCGGAGCGACTGTAGCAACATTGGCGCACAAAAGAAAAGCATTCGACGGAGCATCTCGACTTAACCCTTTCGCTACCGGGGCTGAACGATATTGACGTTCGGTTCACCAGTTCCGGCTACGCGGGCGGGGATGCGCAAGGCTCTTATCAATCTGGCTCGAATGGGATGGGTCCGCGCGGCGTTGATCGTCGGCGGGCTGACCCTGGCGGGCGTCGCGGTCGCGACCGCACAGGGGCCGGCGGCCCCGGCCGGGGTGCAGAAAGTTCGCTTCGGCGGCGACCGGAATGAGACGCGCATCGTCATCGACCTGGATCGCGCCGCGGCGGGCCGTCTGGTTTCGGACGGCGCCGACGGCCAGCGTCTGGTGATGACGTTGCCCAACGTCATCGTCTCCGGCGATCTGCAGGGGACGGGGCAGGGGCTGGTCAAACGCTGGGTCATCGACGAGGCGGCGGGCGGCGCTCGCCTTCGCCTGGAGCTGTCCGGCCGCGCCGAGGTGCGCCGTCGCTTCATGCTGCCGCCCGGAGACGGCGCGACAGCCTATCGGTATGTCATCGATCTTAAGGCCGTCGACGGCGCTCCCGTGGTGGCGGCCCCGCCGCGCCTGACGGTCGCTTCGGCGCCGGTCAAGATGACGCCGCTGCGCCTCAAGAAGGTCATCGTCATCGACGCCGGCCATGGCGGCAAGGACCCCGGTTCGCTGGGCGCGGACGTCTACGAAAAGGACGTCACCCTCGCCGCGGCCAAGGCCCTGAAGGCGCGCCTCGAGAAGACGGGTCGCTTTCAGGTGGTGCTGACCCGCGAAACCGACACGTTCGTGCCGCTGGAAGGCCGGGTGCAGATCGCGCGCCGCGCGGACGCCGATCTCTTTATTTCTCTGCACGCCGACTCGGGACCGGACGTGAACACCCGGGGCGCCTCGGTCTACACTCTGTCGGAGAAGGGCACGGATCGCGTCGGCCTGGTGCTGGACAAGAACGACTGGCTGACCAAGGCCAACATGCCGGGGCGCGATCGGGCCGTCAGCCAGATCCTGCTGGACCTGTCGCAGCGCGCCACCAAGAATCGCTCCGCCGCCTTCGCGCAGCTGCTGCTGGCCAAGGTCGGCGAGGAAACGACCCTGCTGCCGCGCAGCCACCGCGACGCCGGCTTCTTCGTGTTGCTGGCGCCCGACGTGCCCGCCGTTTTGCTGGAGATGGGTTTCATCACCAATCCCGACGACGAGCATTTCCTGACCTCGCGCCACGGCCGCGAGCGTCTGGTCGACGCCGTGGGCGATTCCATCGAGGCCTATTTCAACGCCGAACTTCGGAAGTCGTAAGCCTCACGGCTTTCCTGGCGCTTCCCCTTTGCGCTGTCGCGCTCTAATCACAGGATCGATCGTTCGCGTGGAGCCGAGCTCGACGCGACCACGACCCTGTTTACGGTTCGGCGGCAAGCGATCTAGTGAAGGGTGTAAGGCGGGCGCCGTGGCTCGTCCGACGGAGGTCGCGTGGATCTGAAACCCACCGAACGATGGATGGCCATCGCGGGCGTGGCCGTGCTGTCGGCCATCGCGGTCGCGGGCTTCGCGATCGCGATCTATGCGGCCTGGCTGTTCCACGACATGCCCGACGCCGGCGAGTTGCAGGACTATCGTCCGCCGACGGCGACGCGCGTCTATGCCTGGGACGGCACCCTGATCGGCGAATATTCCAAGGAACGCCGGATCTTCATTCCCTACGACCAGATCCCGCCGCAGCTGGCCCAAGCCTTCCTGGCGGCCGAAGATCGCAACTTCTTCCAGCACGGGGGCGTGGACGTCTCGGGTCTGTCCCGGGCCATGCTGAAGAATGTCGGCAACGCGCTGCGTGGGCGGCGCCTGGAGGGTGGTTCGACCATCACCCAGCAGGTCGCCAAGAACGTTCTGCTGACCAGCGACGCCACCGTCGGCCGCAAGTTCAAGGAAGCCATCCTGGCGCATCGCCTGGAGCAGTCGCTCACCAAGCAGCAGATCCTTGAGCTCTACCTAAACGAGATCTGGCTGGGCTATCGCTCGTTTGGCGTCGGCGCGGCCGCCTATAACTATTTCGGCAAGTCCTTGCCCGAGCTGACCCTGGCGCAGTGCGCCTATCTGGCGTCGCTGCCCAAGGGGCCTGACAACTATCATCCGATCCGCAACAAGGCCAAGGCGATCACCCGCCGCAACTGGGTGCTGGGGCAGATGGTCGAGCAGGGCTGGGTCTCCAAGGAGGACGCGGCCAAAGCCATGGCCGAGGATCTGGTCGTCCAGGCCGCGCCCAAGCGGGCCGCCTATCGCGACGCGGACTATTTCGTCGAGGAGGTGCGCCAGCGCGGCGTCGCCACCCTCGGCCCCCGCCTCAACGAGGGCGGCTACTACATGCGCACCACGCTGGACCCGCGCCTGCAGACAGCGGCGCGGATCTCGCTGATGGATGGTTTGGAGAAGTACGACCGCCGCCATGGCTGGCGCGGAGCCTGGGGGCACGTCGAGCCGACGGACCTTGCCTGGGAAAAGAGCGCGCTGGGCAAGGCGATCCCCTCCGAGCGGACTGGCTGGCGTCCGGCCCTGGTGACCTCGAACGACGGCCACGTGCGTCTCGTCCGCAAGGAGGGCGAGGGCCAGATCGTGGGCGAGGACATGGCCTGGGCCAAGGCCGGCAAGGGCCTGAAGGCGGGCGATCTGGTCTTCGTCGAGAAGTCGCCGAACGGCGGCTATCGCCTCCGGCAGATCCCGGCGGTCAATGGCGCGATGGTGGCGATGGAGCCCTATACAGGCCGGATCGTCGCCCTTGTTGGCGGCTACAGCTATTCTCTGTCCAACTTCAACCGCGCCACCCAGGCGATGCGTCAGCCCGGCTCGTCGTTCAAGCCGTTCGTCTACGCCACGGCCCTGGAGAACGGCTACACGCCCGCCAGCGTCGTCGTCGACAGCGCCATTACCCTGAAGGGGGCCAACGGCCAGGACTGGAGTCCGGAGAACTACCACAAGGAATTCTACGGCGCTCAGCCGCTGCGCCGAGGCCTGGAACTGTCGATCAACGCCATGACCGTGCGGCTGGCCCAAAGCATCGGCATGAAAAAGATCGTCGACATGGCTCAGCGCGCCGGCGTGGTGCGCAACATGGACCCGGTGCTGGCCATGGCGCTGGGGGCGGGCGAAACGACGCCGTTCAAGCTGACCGCCGCCTATGCCGCCTTCGTCAACGGTGGACGCCGCGTCGAGCCGCACCTGATCGAACTGGTCCAGGACCGCGAGGGCAAGGTGATCTTCCGCGCCGACAAGCGCGATTGCGAGCGCTGCGAAGCGGGCTTCAACGGCGATGAAAGTCCGCGCTTCGCCGCGCCGGGCGAGCAGATCATGGACCCGATCACGGCCTATCAGATCACCTCGATGCTGCAGGGCGTGGTCCAGCGCGGCACGGCCGCCGCCGTCAGCTCGCTGGGCCGTCCGCTGGCGGGCAAGACCGGCACGACCAACGAATATCGCAGCGCCTGGTTCGTCGGCTTCTCGCCGAATCTGGTGGTCGGCGTTTTCGTGGGCTTCGACGACAACCGCTCGCTGGGCGAGGCCGAGACCGGCGCCACCGACGCCGTGCCGGTGTTCATGGATTTCATGAGCGAGGCCTTGAAGGGTCAGCCGATCGTCGATTTCAAGCCGCCGAAGAACGCCAAGTTCGCTCTGGTGCGCGGCATCCGCGAGGCCTTCCGGCCTGGCACCGAGCCAAAGGTCGAGATCGCGCCGACGCCCGGTCCGATCCCGTACCAGCAGGAATTGCCGCCCGGCCTGCCGCCGGTTCCGCAGGCCGCGCCCCAGGCGGGCAAGCCGGCGCAAAAGGTCGATCCGCTCAGCGGCCTTTACTGACGCATTGCGTGGGAGAGCGACGCGCGTTAGAGCCTGCCGGGTTCGGATCGTTCGATCCGCGCCGGATCAGCGGGCTCGGGATTCAAAAGTCTAGAGCGCGCCCGAGCGGGGTGACCGCGCGCACTTAACCCTGGCGCGCTTGATCCCGCGCCCTTCAACACTGTCACGGAGTTACGTGATGCGACCGGATGTCGAGGCCGCCGCGGCCGACATCGAGCAGTCCGTGGGACTGCTCAGGAGGCGTCTTTGACTGGGACGTCGCTCTCCGCAAGCTCGATGAGCTGAACGCCCGGGTCGAGGACCCGACCCTTTGGGACCGTCCGTCCGAGGCCCAGGCCGTGTCGCGCGAGCGCGCCAACCTGGCCGCCAAGGTCGAGGCCGTGCAGTCGATCGAGCGCGACCTGAAGGACGCGCTCGACTATGCCGAGCTGGCTGACATGGAGTCCGACGAGGACTCGCTGAACGACGCCCGCGCGCAGCTCAAGGCCATCAAGGAGCGCGCCGGCCGCGCCGAGCTTGAGGCCCTGCTGTCCGGCGAGGCCGACGGCAACGACTGCTATATCGAAATCAATTCCGGGGCCGGCGGCACCGAGTCCTGCGACTGGGCGGGCATCCTGCTGCGCATGTACACGCGCTGGGCCAACGCCCATGGCATGACGACCGAGCTGATCGAAGAGACCGACGGCGACCAGGCCGGCATCAAGTCGGCGACCCTGCTGGTCAAGGGCCAGAACGCCTATGGCTGGCTGAAGACCGAGGCTGGCGTGCACCGCCTGGTGCGGATCAGCCCCTACGACAGCAGCGCCCGTCGCCACACCTCGTTCGCCTCGGCCTGGGTCTACCCCGTGGTCGACGACAATATCGAGATCGAGATCAACCCGTCCGACGTGCGGACCGACACCTATCGCGCCTCCGGCGCCGGTGGCCAGCACATCAACAAGACGGACTCGGCCGTCCGCCTGACCCACATCCCGACCGGCATCGCCGTGGCCTGTCAGGCGGGCCGCTCGCAGCACCAGAACCGCGAGGAAGCCTGGAAGATGCTGCGCGCACGCCTCTACGAGGCCGAACTTCAGAAGCGGGAAGCCGCCCAGCAAGCGCTGGAAGACACCAAGACCGATATCGGCTGGGGTCACCAGATCCGGAGCTACGTCCTGCAGCCCTACCAGATGGTCAAGGACCTGCGGACCAATGTCGAAACCTCCGACACGCAAGGCGTGCTGGACGGCGATCTCGACGCCTTCATGGGCGCTTCGTTGGCCCAACGCGTCGGGCATACCCGCGACGGGGGTGAAGCGTAGGCGCCGCTATGACCCCCGCCCTTTGATGGGCGGGGGAGGGCCGTGCACCGCGACGCCGCGGCGATTTAGCCGACGACCGGCTTGGCCTGGGCGATCGCCAGCGGCTCGGCTTGCGGGGGCGTCGGCGTCGGCTGGGCCTGGGGCGCGGGGCGCTGGAACTTCAGGCTGCGGCCCTGGAAGAAGGCGCCGGTTTCCATGGCCAGCTGTTCGTGGGTGATATCGCCGTCGACATAGGAGGTGCCGTAGAGGCGGACCTGCTTGGAGGTAATCGAGCCGACCACGCGCCCGCGCACTTCGACGACCTCGGCATAGACGCCGCCCTCGACATGTCCGGTCTCGCCGACGGTCAGCCGGCCGACGCGAACATCGCCCTTGACCACGCCGTCGATCTGCAGCTCGCCCTCGCCGGTGACGCCGCCCTCGATGGTCAGATCGGCCGAAAGCAGGCTGGCCACCTTCGGCGGCGCGCGGCGCTGGGAGTCGACCTGGGCCGCAGCCGTCGGAGCCGGCAGCGGCTCGATGCGAGCAGGGGTCTTGGACCCGGACTTAGCTTGCTTGCTGAACATACTCACCAGCCTTCAAGAAGCGGTTGGGGTTCTGAGCCTTGCCATTGACCCAGACTTCGTAGTGCAGATGCGGGCCGGTCGACCGTCCTGTCGAGCCCATGCCCCCCACGCGCGAACCGATCGCCACGTGTTCGCCCACATGCACCGAGATGGCGGCAAGGTGGGCGTAGCGGGTCTTGAAGCCGCCGCCATGGTCGATTTCGACCGTATTGCCGTAACCCGAGCGGACGCCGGTGAACGACACGACGCCCGGCGCCGTGGCCATGATCGGCGTGTAAAAGGCGCCCGGGAAGTCCAGGCCCGAATGGAAGGCCGGACGGTGCGTGAACGGGTCGAAGCGAACGCCGTAGCTGGACGACAGGGCCGGATTGTTGGTCGGGCGGTAGAACGGCAACCGCTTCGAGGCGGAGGTCAGCGAGCGCATGTCCGACATGTCGTTGGCGGCGTGCTGGATGCGGCCGGCGAAATCCTCGTCCACGTCCAGGACCGCGGCGAGAGCGCGCGGATCCTTGGCCTCGATCAGCGGGCCGCCCAGCGACGCCCCGCGACCGGTGAAGTTGCCCGCGTCCAGGCCGGCCATGCGCATGGCCAGGCGTAGGCGTTCGGCGCGGCTCTTGGCGAAGCTTTCCGCCGCGTCGACCAGGCGCTCCTGGTCCATGCGGGTGGCTTGGATGCGCTGAACCGGGCTGGCGGCCAGCAGGCGCGGCTTGGCGACCTTCAGGGCGTCGGCGGCGCCGGGCACGCCCTTGAAGTCGGAAACCAGCAGGGCCAGGGCCGCGTGGCGCTTCTCGACCGAGGCGGCCAGTTCTTCCAGCGAGCCATTGGTGGCCGACAGCTGGGCCACGGCGCTGTTCAGGCGCGCCTGCCTGTCGGCGTTCAGGCGCTCGTAATAGGCCCTCTGCTTGATCATCTGCTGGTCGGTGGAGCTGACCGCCAGGGCGTCCACCATCATCGAGGCGGTGCAGACGCCCATCCACAGCGCCGCGCCGGCGATCGCCGCGGCGCCCAGCAACTGCTTGTTGGTGGAAAAGACATATCCGCGCATTTCGCCGCCAGAGCGAATGTAGACATGCCGTTCAGGAAATAAACTTTCGAGAGATTGCCGCAGTCGCTTGAAGCGCTCAATCGCCATCGCCCGAGACCCCCGTTTCAGGTCCGGCGATATGCTACGATAAAGCGGAAACGCGCAAGACTGTTCGCGCCCGAAGTGAGCGCGAATCTGAAAAAGCAACTTTGCGCCCTAAGCCTTAACGTTTCCTAAGCGGCGAAGTCACGGCGAATGGTGACAATCACGCGAAATGGACACAGGTAGAGGCGCCGATACAACACATCGTGGACGTGGTCCGTTTCCCCACGCGGCGAAACTACTTGATCGCCTTGGCCGCGTTCATCACGGCCTTAATGTGGCCCGGGACCTTGACCTTCCGCCACACCTCGCGAATGACGCCTTCGCGGTCGATCAGGAAGGTCGAGCGGTCGACGCCCATGTACTTGCGGCCGTACATGGATTTCTCGACCCAGGCGCCATAGGCCTCGACGACGTCGCCGAGGGGATCGGCGGCCAGTTCGATGGTCAGGTCGTGCTTGGCGCGGAACTTGGCGTGAGAGGCGACGCTATCCTTGGAGACGCCGACGATCACCGCGCCCAGCTTCTGGAATTCCTCGACTTCCGACGAGAACTGCAACGCCTCGGATGTGCAGCCGGCCGTGTCGTCCTTGGGGTAGAAATAGAGGACGATGTTCTTGCCTTTCAGCACCGAGAGACTGACTCGGCCGGTATCGGTCGGCAGGTCGAAATCGGGAGCCTTGTCGCCGGGCTGCAGCATCGAACGCGTCCTTGATGTCCGTTAGGGAAACCATCGTCCCGGCCCTTGGCTACGCCAGGGCCGGAACGATAATCAACCCCATAACTAAACGGGCTTCACCAAGACGATCTTCTTCTTGCCGGCGGCCAGCTTGACGACCCCTTCGACGAGGTCGGCCGGGGTGATCAGGCGGTTGGCGTCGGCCTCGGCCTTGTCATTGACCTTCAGGCCGCCCCCTTGGGCCAGGCGACGGGCCTCGCCGCGCGAGCCGGCCAAGCCGGCGTCGGCGAACAGGGCGGCCAGCACGATCCCAGCCTCAAGATCGGCGGCTGGCACCTCGAAGGTCGGCAGGTCGGCCGACAGGGCCCCTTGCTCGAAGGCCTTCTCGGCGGCGTCGCGCGCCTTGCGAGCCTCTTCCTCGCCGTGAGCCATGCGGGTGGCCTCGTCGGCCAGCACCTTCTTGGCTTCGTTGATCTGGGCGCCTTCCAGGGCTTCCAGCTCGGCGATGCGCTCCAGCGGCAGGTCGGTGAACAGCTTCAGGAAGCGGCCGACGTCGGCGTCCTCGGTGTTGCGCCAGAACTGCCAGTAGTCGTAGGGGCTCAGCTGCTCGGCGTTCAGCCACACCGCGCCGGCCGCCGTCTTGCCCATCTTGGCGCCCGAGGCGGTGGCCAGCAGAGGCGTCGTCAGGCCGAAGGCGCTCTTCTGGTCGACGCGGCGGGTCAACTCGACGCCGTTCAGGATGTTGCCCCACTGGTCCGACCCGCCCATCTGCAGCACGCAGCCGTGCGCCCGGTTCAGCTCCAGGAAGTCCACCGCCTGCATCAGCATGTAATTGAACTCGAGGAACGTCATCGGCTGCTCGCGTTCCAGGCGCAGCTTGACCGAGTCGAAGGCCAGCATCCGGTTGACGGTGAAGTGCACGCCGTATTCCCGCAGGAACTGGACGTAGCCGAACTTCGACAGCCAGGCGTCGTTGTCGACCATGATGGCGTCGGTCGGCCCGTCGCCGAAGGTCAGGAACTTGGCGAAGACCTGTTTGATGCCGGCGATGTTGGCCTGGATGTCGGCGTCGCTCAGCAGCTTGCGGCTTTCGTCCTTGCCGGTCGGATCGCCGACCTTGGTCGTGCCGCCGCCCATTAGAACGATCGGCTTGTGGCCAGCCTGCTGCAGGCGGCGCAGCAGCATGATCTGGATCAGAGAGCCGACATGCAGCGACGGGGCGGTGGCGTCGAAGCCGATGTAGGCGGTGACGATTCCGGCCGAGGCCGCAGCGTCCAGTTCCTCCGGATGGGTGATCTGGTGGATGTAGCCGCGCGCCTCCAGGGTTCGCAGGAACTCCGACTTGAAGGGCGAGGCGGCTGACATGGTTCGACTCTCTGTTTTGAATGGCGGGCCGTCTAACACGGCGGCGTCGGCTTGTGAGGATTTCATTTCACGACTCCGGGGAGGGCCGGAGCGCATGATCGACTGTTGAGAGAGCGACCCCGGCGAGGCGGGGGCTAAGCGACGTGTCTGGTCGGCCTCCCGCTATGGCAGCGGGCGGTAATACGGACGGGCCAGGACGCGCGGGTCGATCATGGGGCCTAGCTACCGTTGGCGGAGCATGGCAGTCAACGGCTCATGCGTATCCTTGGATTTATGACCGGCACCTCGCTCGACGCCGTCGACATGGCTGTGCTGGAGACCGACGGCCAAGACATCCAGGCCTTCGGCCCAGCCGGCGAGCGGAAGCTGCGCGAGGAGACGCGCGATCTCCTGCTGAAGACCACCGACATCGCCCGCGCCTGGCCGCGCGGCGCGCCGGAGCCGGCGATCTTCGACGCGGCGCGCAAGGCCGTCGCCGACGAGCACTTCCATGCCGCCAGCGATTTCCTCCGGGAACACGGCCTGACCTGGGACGCCTTTGATCTGCTGGGCGTGCACGGTCAGACGGTGCTGCACGAGCGGCCATCGGCCCAGCGCCCGGGGCGCACGGTCCAGCTTTTGGACGCTCAGCGCCTGGCCCAGGCGACGGGACGACCGGT
>NZ_SZWJ01000117.1:0-12162 GCF_012184455.1 Caulobacter sp. SSI4214
GGCGGCCAGGGCCGCGTCTGGCGGTCTCGGTTCAGGTGGCACTAGCCCAGGCGGCGGCGGGTCCGGCGGCGGATCGGGCGGTGGCGGCATGGCCGCCGACTTCGCCAGAGCTCCGGTCTCGACGATGGTCGCTGAAGGTCGAGCAGCCGGCAGCCGCCTCTTCTCCTCCCGCAATCCTACTGAAGGCGAGACGCCCCCTCCCCCACCGCCGGACGCTCCAGCGTCTGGATCCTCGGTTGTGTCGCGAGCCGAGGCGCGCCGTGGCGGCGGGCTCGCAGGCGCCGCCCGCGACAGCGCTGCTGCGGCCACGGCCGGTGGCGAAGCCAGTGGTCCGGGGATCGTCGCCACGCCGACCCGCCGCGATGACGAACCTGAAGAGTGACCCCAGTCGAGAGTGCGCCGATGAACCCCTTCAAACGACCGAATGACCGCTACGGCAGCTCCGCCCCCGTCGAGAGCCCATACCTGCGCGCCTCCCGCGAGTGGGACATGCGCATCGGCTCGGCTGTGGTTCAGGCCAAGAACTGGCGGATGGCGGCGTTTGGGGGCTTGGGGCTCGCGGCCCTGGCGCTGGGCGGTTTTATCTACGAGGCCAACAACACCAACATCGCCACCTACGTCGTGCCCATCGACCGTTATGCGCGGCCGGGCCGTATCGAGCTTGCGGGGCGCACCTACGAGCCGACCACGGCCGAGATCGGCTACTTCCTCGCCGATTGGGTTCGGCGGACGCGCTCGAAGAGCATCGATCCCATCGTCATCCGGGACAACTGGACCGGCGCCTATCACTTCGTGTCTGGGCCGGCGATCGGGCAGCTCAACGCCTTCGCCAAGGCCAATGACCCCTTCGCCAACGCCGGCACCCAGGCGGTCAACGTCGAGATCGTGTCGGTCCTGCCGCGCAGTCCGCACACCTACCAGGTCCAGTGGCGCGAGACGCAGTTCAACGCCGGGACGTCGAGCGCGACGGAAGCTTGGACGGGGCTGTTTACCACCAAGGTCGTGGCGCCGAAGAACGAGGCCGAGCTGAGGGCCAATCCGCTGGGGATCTACATCACCGAGTTTCAATGGAGTCGTGAGCTATGAGCGCCTTGTCCCCCAGACGGCTTTCCTTGGGCGCTGCGGCGGGCCTACTCATTCTATTTGCCGCGTCTGAGAGCCCCTCCGTCGCCCAGACGGCGGCGCCCCGACCGACTTTCCCTGTCGCGGCCCGGCCGACACCGCCGGCGCCTGTCGCCATGGCCCAGGCCGCGACGCCGCCTCGGCCAGCGCCTAGACGCCGCACGGCGCCGCGCACCTATGCGCGGCCGACGGCGCTGACGACCGTACAGTCCGCCAACAGCAGCGCCCGCGACTACCCCAGCGCCGGGGCCTATGTGAATGCGGCCCTCTACTATGATTTTGAGCCTGGACGGCTCTACACCGTCCACACCAGCCCGCGCTTCCTGACGGCAATCTCGCTGCGCCCCGGCGAAAAGCTGATCTCCAAGGCGGCGGGTGACACGGTGCGCTGGGTTCTGGGTGAGACCGTCCAAGGCTCGGGCGCGGCCCAGCAGGTCATCGTGATGGTCAAGCCGATCCGCGGCGGCCTGCGCACCAACATCATCCTGACGACCGACCAGCGGACCTACCTGCTCGACGCGGTCAGCTATGAGGGCGACACCTACACCAGCGTCATCAGCTGGAACTATCCGCAGGAGGAGGCGCGCGAGCGGCAGGCCGCTCAGGCGGCCGAGACCCAGGGGGTGGCGGCCTCGGGCCTGGCGGTGGACTCGCTGCACTTTGGCTATCGCATCAAGGCCAACGGCTTTCGCGCGCCGCGCTGGCAGCCGGTCCGCGTCTTCGATGACGGGCTAAAGACCTACATCCAATTTCCGCGCGACATGGCCACGACCGAGGCCCCGCCGCTGTTCCTGATCGGACCCGACAAGCAGGCCCAGCTCGTCAACTACCGCTACCTCGGCGGCTACTACGTCGTGGACCGACTGCTCGACGTCGCGGAGCTGAGGCTTGGCGAGGGCAAGCAGACCGTCGTGCGGATCACCCGCACCGGCGAAGGGGGGCGCTCGTGACCCATCTTCCGCCCGACCCACCTGTGGGTTCCCAGCCACGCAAAGCGCCCCCGGAGAGCGTCCTGGCCGCGCCACGAAACCCGGTCACGCGCTGGAACCGCAAGTATTTGATCGCCGGGGCGACGGGCCTTGCCGGAATAGTGGCGCTCGGTTTCTATCTCGGCTTCGGCGGTGCGCACGCGCCACAAGCCCGCCCAGAGGCAATGACGGACGCGGCCGACACCGGCCAGGTCCAGACGCCGGCGATCTCCACCAAATACGCGGCGGGCTACGCCGATCCCGCGTTGCAGGCTCAAGCCCTGCCAGGGACGGCGGCCTTGCCGCCGCCTGAAGGCTCGCCGGGTGCATTGGCCGCCGGGACCCCGCCGCCGCCTCCCCCGCCGGCGCAAGTTGATCCTACTGTTCAGGCCGCGCGTGAGCAGGCGCTCGCTGCCCGCACTTCGGGGCCCTTCTTTGGCGGCCCGCCTCCAGTGGCCGCCGCACCGGCGTCCGCCGATCTCGCTGCGCTGGCTCGGCCGATCGCGGCGTCCGCCGGTGGCGCCGGAGAGCCGGCCGCCGCTGAGGTGCAGCCGGCCAATGGCCAGGCCGCCAAGCGCCAGTTCGCGGCCAACGCCCGCACAGACGACTATCTGACCAATCCCCTGCAGCCTGCGCTGAGTCCTTGGGAGGTGAAGGCCGGCAGCATCATCTCGGCCGCCCTTGTGACGGCCATCAATTCCGACCTGCCGGGCCAGGTGATCGCCCAGGTCACCGAGCCGGTCTACGACCACAGGACCGGGCGAACCGTGTTGATCCCGCAGGGCTCACGGCTGATCGGCCAGTACGACAGCCAGATCGCCTACGGCCAGAACCGGGCCCTGATCGCCTGGAACCGGATCATCATGCCCGATGGCCGTTCCATCAACATCGGCTCGATGGCGGGCGCGGATCTATCGGGCGCGGCCGGCTTGCAGGACAAGACCGACGGACACTTCGGCCAGCTGGCGCGGGGGGTGATCCTCTCGACCTTGTTCAGTGTCGGGGCCGCCGCCGCCCAGGACGCCGGCAACAGGAGCTCCGGCGCGCTGGTCATCAACTCGGCCGCCAGCGGGGTTTCCAACTCTACTCAGCAAGTCGGCCAGCAGATCACGGGCCGCGATCTCAATCGCCAGCCCACCCTGCGTGTCCGGGCCGGATGGCCCGTCCGCGTGCTTGTCAGCAAGGACATGATCCTCGCCCCGTATCCGTAAGCGTGAGTGTTTCGATGACCCCATCGGCAGAAAAGCTCGGCCTCTTCCTCCCGGAAGGCCTTCACCAGGACATGCTCGACACCGCCGAGCGCCTGAACACCCGCAAGAATCCCAGGGGCCGTGTTCGGCTGATCTATGAGCGCGCCTTCCGCGAGCTGGTCGAGGCGCTCGATGGTGGCGAGGCGGTGACCTTCCCCGCCGTCCGCGGCGCCAAGGACCGGGTCTCGGTGCGGCTCTCCAAACCGCTGTGCGTGCGGATCCGCCGTCAGACCGACGCCCTCAATCTCAAGCTCACCGACTTCGCCTTCACGGCGATCGACCGCTTCCTGCAGACCACTCAAGGAGACGCCCATGACGCGCCCCGCCAAGACCGCCCTGGCCCTCGGCAAGATCGATCTCGAGGAGAAGACAACCGACCTGCGTTTGAAGCTGAAGGGCAAGCTCGCCGTTGACCTGGCCGACTACCAGCGCGCCTTCGCCCAGGCCAATGAGCAGAGCCTGGAGCTCGAACAGCTCGTCCCTCACATCCTCGCGGCCTTCATCGACGCCGACAAAGGCTTCCAGGCCTGGCGCAAGGCGCAGCCCGCAAGCGCCTGACCGCTTCAGTGTAGGCTGCAGCCGCTCGGCGTTCCGAAACGTCGCGCGAGATCAGCGGCCAGATAGGCCACCTCAGCGTCCAGCACCGCCGGATCCGCATCGGGCCCTGCCGCCCTTGCCACAAGCGCCAGGGCGCGGTCGACCAAGGCGCGTGCTTCTGGATTGCGCCGAAAGCGCAGGCGAAGTTCCAGCAAGTGCGCCAGGGCGTCCGACATGCTCTACCTTGTCGGAGACCTTCGGTCTGCGAGCAAGCGCGCGGCGCCGGCGTTTAGGCTTGTGAGCGGCTAAACCCTAGCTGTGGTGGGACGGGGCGAGCGAACCGCAACCCCTAGAGGCCTGAGTCGTCTTCAGCGGACTCGTTTCTCGAACGGCGTCAACCGCCCGAATCGGCCCTTTTTGGCCAAAAGGGTGCAATTCCAAGCCTTTAGGAATCCTCAGACTCACTGAACGCTGTCGTCGACTGAGTCGCTTGTCGGGTCTTCCGCGCGCGCTCGGTCACCTCAGAGGACTTCATCTTGACCTAGACGAGACCCCTAAACGGCGAGAGCCCCCCGTTGGCGCGGGAGGCTCTCGGAAATCGCAGGCGCCGTGTGGCAGCGGCTTGATTGATCGAGTTGAATCTAGGCGGCGCTTTTTGCGTCGTCAAGGCCTCGAACAGGAGACCTATGGTCTTTTGCCTGCCGGTTTCGCCCCCGTGAAGCGGCCTCGTCCCCGTTAGGAAGGGACGATATGCGAACGGCCTTAGCCGGCGACGATTGGCGACCTGGTTTCGCCAAGCGCGCCCCCAATTTCGACGCGGTCTGCGCCCAAGCCCGCGCCTGGCGCTGGCAGGCGGGCGTCACTGTGGCGCGGATCGCCGCGGCGGTCCTTAAGGGCACGCCCACGCTCACCGTGCAGCAGCGCATGACCCTGCTGCTCTATGTCGAGCATCTCAACCAGGACCGGCTTGAACAGGACGTGGCGACGGTCTGGCCGGGCACGAGCCTGATCGCGGACTATCTGGGCTGCACCGAGAGCAACGCGCGCGCACACCGCAGGGCCCTGGAGGCGGCCGGCTTCATGGTTCGCGACTACACCCGCGCCAACCGGCCGGCCGGGGTCGAGGCCTACGACCTGGCCCCGCTCGTGGCTCGCCTGGATGAATTGGAGGCTGCGGATCTAGCGGTTCGTGAAGCGGCCCAGGCCCGCAGGGCCGCCTATTCCGAAGCTGTCGTCTTCAGTGAAAGAAGCACCGCCCGGGCGCCAGGATTCACTCGCCTAGAACAGTCCCATCAGAACGTCAGTTCTCCTGTACGAGGAAAGGACGCGCCTTCAGCGCGACATCAGTCTGCTAGTCGGCGGCCTTCGTCCGCCGAAACCGGCAACAACAGCAAATCCTCGGACCAACGTCCCGCGAGCCGACAGGACAGCGCCATTTGCTCTCCGGAGGGAGCAAGCGGTTTCTCCAGCGCCTTTTCGGAGGGGTCCGCGCCTGCGGAAATGGTCCGCCAGGAGCTTAGGGCCGCCTTCCAGGTCTCTCCACTCATCGCCGCGCTGGTGGGGCCTGCCGCGGTGGCCGACCCGGCCAACATCACGCCTGCTGACCTCGCGCGGGTGGCCGCCGCCGTCGATGATTTGCTGCCCGAGCGCGAGCGAAACAACGATCAGACCTTCGCCTGGGCCCTGAAGCGCCACGGGGTGCGCGCCATCGCCATGCTGGCGATCGCCATCGAGGATCCCGACGTCCGAAGCCCCTGCAAATACTTCGGCCGCATGGCCTCCTATGAGCCGCGCGGGGCGCCGGACCTGCGCCTGAATTTCGCGCGGGTGCTCAAGGCCAAGGGGGATATTCCGCCGCCGGCGGCTCTGCCGGAACCGGCGGCGCTGATGGCGGCGCCGGGCGCCGACGATCCGATCTGGCAGGCGATCGCCGCGCCGCTCCGGCGGCTGGTTCGCGAGGGGGCCTATGGCAGCTGGTTCGGCCGGGTCGGGTTCCATGGCCTGACAGACGGCGTGCTGCAGCTGTCGACGCCCAGCCAGATCGCGGCCGACCGGATCAAGAGCCAATATCTGGAAGCCGTGCTGCACGCCGCCGAGGTCGCCGAGATCTTCGTCGAGCGGGTGGTGATCACCCTGCGCAAGGATCAGCGATGATCCGGCGGGTTGGGTTGTTGATCCTGGCGGTGGGCATGGCGGCCGCCGCGCCGGCAGAGTTGACCGGGTTCGCGCGGGTCGTTGATGGCGACACCTTTAGCCTCAGCGCCGAGCGGGTCCGCCTCTGGGGCGTCGATGCCCCCGAAGGCCGCCAGGTCTGTCAGGACGCTCAGGGCCGTGGCTATGCCTGCGGCGACGTCGCCCGTGACCAGCTTTCGCGCCTGATCGGAGGCCAAGCCGTGCGCTGCGAGGTGCGCGACCGCGACCCCTACGGGCGGGCGGTCTCTCGGTGTTGGGTCGGCTCGACCGACTTGGGTGCGGCCCTGGTCCGCGCCGGATGGGCCGTCGACTACCGCGCCTTTAGCCGCGGCGCTTATGCGTCCGCCGAGGCTGACGCGCGCCAGACCCGGCGCGGTCTGTGGGCTGGGCGGTTCGAGACGCCTTCGAGCTGGCGGGCGGAAGCTCGC
Source organism: Caulobacter sp. SSI4214 (assembly GCF_012184455.1). Taxonomy (NCBI): domain Bacteria; kingdom Pseudomonadati; phylum Pseudomonadota; class Alphaproteobacteria; order Caulobacterales; family Caulobacteraceae; genus Caulobacter; species Caulobacter sp. SSI4214. Next base: position 6,499 of record NZ_SZWJ01000117.1, read on the forward strand.
CAGGCCCAGCCGGCGCCGGCCGCCCCGCCGTCGGCGGGCTGTGTGATCAAGGGCAACATCAACGCCAAGGGCCGGAGGATCTTCCACGTCCCCGGCCAGCAGGACTACGCCGCCACGCGCATCGACACGGCCCGCGGTGAGCGTTGGTTTTGCTCAGCCGCTGAAGCGATCGCGGCGGGCTGGTCGGCGGCGGCGCGGTGATCGGACGTTCTAGTCCTTGCCGATCGTGATTGTGGGAATGAAGCCGGCCGCGCGGTTGTTGTCGTAGATCGTCATCGCCAGGTCGGATTTTGGCATCCAGACGCGGCCAAGCTCTACCGCCAGGGATGCGGGCATGGCGGGGAAGACGTTGAGGATGGCGTCTTCGCCATGTTCGGCTTTGATGCGATCGAACAACGTGCGCATCAGGGTCCGAAACGCCGCCTGGTCTTCCGGTCGGCGCAGGATGTCGTTGTGGGGTTGGTCCACCGTCACCGACCAGATGGCGACGTCTGCCCCGAGGAGGCTGGCGATGCGTTCGTCGGTGACCGTCGCACTGATGCTCAGCTTCAGGGCGACCGGCCGGCCACGTCCCGAGGCGGGTTGCGACACGGTGAAGGCGATGGGCGGCTGGTCGGGCTGCCAGGCCCAGGTCGACGGTTCACGGTGACGTTGGCGCACCGTGGCGGGGACGATGTCGCAGAGGAGGCGGCCAAGCTCGATCAGAAGAGGCTGCGGCGCCAGGGCGAAGACGCTCAGGTGGCGCACCTCTTGGCGCTCCACCCGACCCCTGACCTTGGCGTCGAACTGCCGGCGCAGGTTGTCGCGCTGGAACATCCAGTAGGCCGGCTCGTCGTCCTTGTAGGCGCAACCGACCAGCTCGAGGTCGATGGTCTGGCCGCCGGCAGGATGGTGATGCGGTTGCATCGCCGCGAAGATGGCCTTGGTTGAGACCAAGGCTTCGTGCTCGCCGATGTTGGCGCCGAAGCGGATGACATGAGAGGCCCGATCTTCGTCGATCGCGGTCAGCACCTGGATGCGGCTCTCGTGCTCGGCCTTCATGGCCAGGAGCAGGGACTCGGGGTGGCCATCGACATCCACCACGTCGATGAGCTTGTGGTGTTTGGCGCACATCAGCATCAGGTTCTCGAGCGACCGCGCCAGTTGCCGCGAGCGCACGGCGTCGCCGCGCGGGCCCTTGATGCTGTCGCCGACAATGTGGGCGATGAAGCCGAAGGTCGCGTCTTCGCGCCCGGAGATCAGGTCGCCGACTTGGTCTTCATTGCAGCCTCGGTATTGGCAGCGGCCGCCGGCGCGAGCCCAAAGGGCCGATTGCGTTTTCTGAGGGATCGTCGTCTTGGCCATCAGGTGGGCTCCACATGCCGGCCGGTCCCGGTCCATTCGCCGGTGGCGCGCCAGCCCTCGTAGGCGACCAGCCAGTCGGTGATCCAAGGCACGGTCGTCTCGGCCAGCAGGTCGGCCGGGGACCATTCGCTCGAGTCCGGATCGAGCATGCAGAGCGTCACCTCGCCGTCCGGCCCGTAGTAGACGTGGGGCAGAATGCCCTCGGCGTCCCCGCGACGCGGCCGCAGGGCTGGCGACAAGATCTCGACCCGGGGCTGGACGATGCGCACGTTGTAACGCTCGACCATCAGAGGCGCGCGATAGAAGACCCCGACCTGGTAGGTCTGCAGGAGCGGCCGAACCGCCCCTTGCCACAGCGCCGCCGCCCCTTCGCGGCGGACCAGCTTGAAGGTCGGCCACAGCCGCGCCATCGCCTCGATCTGGGTGTCGATCGACAGGCTCACGAGAAGCGGCGCTCGCCCATGTTGGTGTGGGCCCGGGCCGCGACCGGCGCCAGGCTGGCCAGCGAGCCGATGATCGCAGGCTTCGCCGGGGTGAAGAGGCCGCCCTTGGGTGTATAGCCGTGCTGGCCGGCCTTCACCTGGCGGCCGAGGCGGTCGTTGAACGCCTTGACCGACCGCGTCACCACCCGCTCGCCGAACTGCACCCGCAGCCAGGCCTGGAGGTCTTCCAGCTGCACATTGCCCCGTTGGGCGGCTTCCAGGCCGTTGGCCAGGGTGTGGAGATGCCGCGCGTAGCCTTGTTGCTGGGTCTGGTTTTCAGGCCAGCGATCGGTGAACAGCTCGGCGGAGAACTCCGGGTTCGGGACCGACAGCAGGCGGCCTTGGCGGGCCGCCTCGTCGATCGCCCGCGCCGTCCAGCGCGCCTGGCGGATGACCATGTCGGCCAGACCCATGCCCGGCTGGGCCGCATGGCCCGCGTGGCAGGACAGAACGATCGAGGGCGGCACGCGGCCGGTCTCGTCGGCATAGGCGATGTTGCGATGACGCTTGAGCAGCTGCAGGGCCACCGTCGTCACGCTCTTGATGATCAGGGGCGTCTGGTCGGGCACGTCGTGGACGTCGGCGTCGGCGAAGGCGATGCCGGCCTGCGCGTAGAGCCGCTCGTTCAGGGCCTTGGCGAACCGCTCTTCGGTCGGGGTGCGCGCGGTGTACCAGTCGCCGAAGGCGTAGGCGTTCATCGGCACATAGTGGCCGGGCGCGGCGCCGGCCCCCTTCTTGGCGTGGGCGATCACGCCCTCCTTCTCCTTGTAGGCCGTGCGGCGCGCCGGGGTGACGTCGAGGTGCATGCCGTCGGCGTAGTAGAGGGTGACACACCGGGTCTGGCGCACGATCTTGCCGACCGGATAGCCGGCGAGTGCTGCTTCGAGGTCGTCGAGCAGGGCCTCGGGTCCGTCGTCGCGGCCGGTGATCTCGGCGACGATGTCGATGTCGTATTCGTCGTCGGTGCCGCGGGTGGAGATGGTGGCGTCGATCCGCATCGACCCTTGCGGATAGAAGCAGGCCACCCGACCGTGCAACGGGCTGCCGGGCCGTTCGATGTAGGTGCGGACGGCCTCGTAACGGTCGACGGCCTTGGCGTGCAGGCCAGGCGGAAGTTGGAGGTTGATGGCCATCTCGGCCAGGACGGCGTCCAGCGGATCGGCGAAGGGATCTTTCGAAGGCGGCGGCCAGGCCATGGCTTCCTCGGTTTACAAAATGGGGCGAAACAGGGTTATTTCGCCTGGGACATGGGGACCCCTCGAACCAAATCAAGGGGTATTGGTTTACAAAAATGCGCCTAGATGCGAGTTTTGTAAACCGGCGTGAGGAGCGGGCGATGATTGGACGCAGACTGAAGGTGGCGCGGGCCTCCGCAGGCCTGTCGCTGCGCGAGCTTGCGGCGCGGATGGAGGGGGTGGTGTCGCCCCAGGCCATCGGCAAATACGAGCGCAACGAGGACATGCCCGGTTCGCGCGCCCTGATGGCGCTGGCCTCGGCGCTGGGTGTCAGCGAGGGCTACCTTCTCAGCGACGAGGAGCTGGTCCTGGAAGGCGTCGACTTCCGCAAGAAGACGTCGGCCAAGGAAGAAGCGACGGTCGAGGCGCTGACGATCCAGATGCTGGAGCGCTACCTGGCGATTGAAGACCTGTTGCAGTTGAAGAGCGTCGACTGGGAGCAACCGCGCAGCGCCCCCTACCCCGTCAGCGACATCCGCGACGCCGAGGATGCGGCGCGCTCGGTGCGTGAGGAATGGGGCCTGGGCCACGATCCGATCCCCAAGCTGGCGGAACTGCTCGAGGAGCGCGGCATCAAGGTGCTGTCCCTCGACCTCGATGACATCGACGGCCTCGCCGCGCGTGTGCGCCGCCACGGCCGTGACGCCGCCCGGGTGGTCGTGGTGCGCCGAAACATCTGGGCGGAGCGCAAGCGCTTCACGCTCGCCCATGAGCTTGGCCACATGGTCATGGCGCCGGCTGTCAGCGTTGATGAGGAAAAGGCGGCGCACCGCTTCGCCGGGGCCTTCCTCATGCCGGCCGATGTGGTGCGCGCCGAGGTCGGCGCCCATCGCTCATCGATCAGCATCGGCGAGCTGGTGGCGCTGAAGCGGCGCTTTGGGGTCAGCGTTCAGGCCATCGCCTTCCGCTGCAAGGATCTCGGCATCATCGACGCCAAGGCCTTCTCCGACCTCTATCGTGAGTTCAAGCGACGTGGCTGGCGCGATCCGCCGTTCGAGGAACCAGCGGTCATGCTCGCCGAGGAGGAAGAGCCCAAGCGCTTCGAGCGGCTGTGCCTGCGGGCCCTGGCCGAGAACGTGATCGGTGAGAGCCGTGCGGCCGAGATGCTGGGCATCTCGATGCGCGACCTCGACGCGCGCCTGGGCCAGGCGGCGTGATCCATGACGGTCCTCGTCTCGGACACCTCGGTCATCATCGACCTGGAACGAGGCGAGCTGCTGGAGTCGGTCTTCCAGCTGGCGGTCGATTTCGCCGTGCCGGACCTCCTCTTCCATCGCGAGCTGGCCGGCTCCTTGGGGGACCGGCTTCTGGCGCTTGGCCTGCGGGTTGAGGAATTGTCGCCCGGCGAGGTGCAGGGCGCGACCGTGCTTCGCCGCGCCGACGCTACCCTGTCCTTGCCCGACACCTTCGCCTTCGCCCTGGCTCAGGGGCGGCGGTGGACGCTGCTGACAGGTGATGCGGGCCTTCGGCGCACCGCCGAAGCCCATGCCCTCGACGTCCACGGCACGCTCTGGGTTCTGGATCAGCTGGAAGCGCAGAGGGCCTGCAGCCTCGAGGTGCTGGCGGCGGGCCTGGTCAAGGCCTCGGGGCATCCCCGGTGTCGTCTGCCGAAGGCCGAGGTGACGGCCCGGCTGAACCTATACCGTCGTTAGCCGAGGCGCGCGCGGCGCAGGGCGTCAGCCCGTCGTTTGACCCCGATCTTGGGGTCGAGGGCCAAGGCGGCGTCAAAGTCCGCCAGGGCGGCGTCCGCGGCGCCGGCCTGATCGTGACACTGGCCGCGAAGTTTGAACGCCAGGGCGCGCAAGCGCGGGTCGTCCGAAGCTTTGGCCAGAGCGACGGTGAGGCCTTGGATCCAGGAGGCCCGCTCGGACGGCTCGGGGGACTCGCCCGCCTGCGTCATCAGGCGCTGGATGAGATAGACGTCGCCCCTGGCCAGGCCGGCGGCGATCCAGCGGGGTCGGTCGATGAAGCGGCCGTCGAGGTCGTAGGCATACTGAGCGCCCTCGTAACTGAGGCAGATCGTCTGGTGATCTGCGGGAAAGACATAGTCGCGGGCCCAGCCGGATTCGGGGGCGACGCTCGCGCGTTCGACGCCGGCCTCCAAGTCGAAGATCGTCAGCTTGTTGCCGTCCTCGCCGTCGGCGTTGCCGGTCTGGCAGGCGGCGAGCCGGCCATCCGGAGACAGGCCGCTGTTGAAGAGGGGCTCACCTCAGGGTTTGTTCGCTAAAGTGCGCTAAGAAGAACGTTACATGAACGAGGTTCAAGCTGCTCTGAACAGGCGATCACGTGGATCATGAAGCGGCCGTTCTCCGACTGCGGCGGCGGGGGCGGCATCGCGCCAGAGATAGTCGCCGGTGAGGCCGATGTGCTGCCAACTCATCGATGACAGATGGGCGATCAGACGGTCTGGCGCGTCCTGGCCGTTGGTGCGGAGATGATCCACGGCACGCTGCATATATAATGTGTTCCAGAGCGCGATGGCGGCGATGACCAGGTTGAGGCCTGACGCCCGGTGCTGTTGGTTCTGCAAGGTGCGATCAGCGATCCGGCCTTGCTTGTGCACGAACACGGCTTGGGCCAGGGCGTGACGGGCTTCGCCCTTG
>NZ_SZWJ01000118.1:0-12074 GCF_012184455.1 Caulobacter sp. SSI4214
AGGCCTCAAAAGCCTCAAGGGTAAGGAACTGGCCAACCCTTGGAAGAAGCACGATAATATCCCGCTTTAGGTCCTTCTCCCTCCCCCTTGATGGGGGAGGGCAGGGGCGGGGCGACGACGACGGTCGATGCCGCGCACCGCCGCCAAAGCAGCATTCACCCCGATCCCCGACCCTTCCCCCATGATGGGGGAAGGGAGGTTTTAGCCAAACCTTTCCCTCGCCGCCCGACCCTTCTATATGCGGACGCTTCTTTGCTTCGTCCGACTTGCCCGAAAGGCCGCGCCCGCATGGCTCGCATCCTGATCACCTCGGCCCTGCCGTACATCAACGGCATCAAGCACCTGGGGAATCTGGCGGGGTCGATGCTGCCGGCCGACGTCTATGCGCGTTTCCAGCGGGCCCGGGGGCACGAGACGCTGTACATCTGCGCCACCGACGAGCACGGCACCCCCGCCGAGCTGGCCGCCGCCGCCGCTAACCAGGACGTCGCCACCTACTGCGCCGAGCAGCATGTGCTGCAGCATGACGTGGGCCGCGCGTTCGGCTTGTCGTGGGACCACTTCGGACGCTCGTCGTCGCCGCAGAACCATCGCCTGACCCAGCACTTCTGCCAGGCCTTGGAAGACCACGGTCTTATCGAGGAACGCGTCGACCAGATGGTCTACTCGGTCGACGACAAGCGCTTCCTGCCGGATCGCTACGTCGAGGGGACCTGTCCGCATTGCGGCTTCGAGAAGGCGCGGGGCGACCAATGCGACAACTGCGGCAACCTGCTGGACCCGACCGACCTGATCAATCCGTACTCGGTGATCTCCGGCTCGCGGAACATCGAGGTGCGCGACACCAAGCACCTCTACCTGCTCCAGACCAAGATGCAGGACAAGATCCGCGCCTGGGTCGACAGCCACGCCGACTGGCCGCCCCTGGCCCGCTCGATCGCCTACAAGCACCTGGACGAGGGCCTGATCGATCGCGGCATCACCCGCGACCTCGCCTGGGGCATCCCGGTGGCCAAGGACGGCGTTCCGCGTCCGGGCTTCGAGGACAAGGTGTTCTACGTCTGGTTCGACGCCCCGATCGAATATATCGCCGCGACCCAGGAGTGGGCCGAAGCCTCGCCCGATCGCGACTGGAAGCGCTGGTGGCGCACCGACGAGGGCGCCGACGACGTCCGCTACGTCCAGTTCATGGGCAAGGACAATGTCGCGTTCCACACGGTCAGCTTCCCGGCCACCATCCTCGGCTCGGAGGAGCCGTGGAAGAGCGTCGACATGCTCAAGGCCTTCAACTGGCTGAACTGGTACGGCGGCAAGTTCTCGACCTCGAACAAGCGCGGCGTGTTCATGGACGCGGCGCTGGAGATCCTCCCGCCCGACCTGTGGCGCTGGTACCTGACCGCCAATTCTCCGGAAGGCAGCGACACGGCCTTCACCTGGGAACAGTTCGCCAGCGCCGTGAACCGCGATCTGGCCGACGTGCTGGGCAACTTCGTCAACCGCATCCTGAAGTTCAACGAGAGCAAGTTCGAGGGCGTGGTTCCGGCGGGCGGCGAGCCCGGCCCCCTGGAGGAGAAGCTGTTCGCCGACGTCTCGGCGCGTCTGGCGGATCTCGCCGAACAGATGGACGCCATCGAGATCCGCAAGAGCGCCCAGGCGCTGCGGGCGCTGTGGGTGGTCGGCAACGAGTACCTGCAGGAAGCGGCCCCCTGGACCGCGATCAAGACCGATCGCGACCGCGCCGCCGTCATCGTCCGCACGGCCCTGAATCTCGCGGCGCTGTACGCCAAGATCTCGGCCCCGTTCATCCCGTTCGCGGCCGAGAAGATCGGCGCGGCCTTCGATCTGGCCTTCCCGGCGGAATGGCCGTCGAACGACGCCCGCGTCGAGCTGAACCGTCTGCTGGTCGGCGCGCCGGTGACGGTGCCCGAGGTCCTGTTCAAGAAGATCGAGGACGAGCAGATCGCCGAATGGACGGCCCGCTTCGGCGGCGCGGAATAGCTTGCCGGCGGGGGCGGACAAGGCGGACGGCGCGGCCGTCCATTCCGGGGGGCTGCCGACCGTCGTTCGCCTCTGCCTGTTCTACGGCGCGATCTATCTGAGTTCGGGCGTCAGCCTACCCTACATCGGCACCTATCTGCGTTCGCGGGGCATGAGCGGCGGCGAGATCGGTCTGATCCTGGCCTTGCCGCTGCTGCTTCGACCCTTCACCGGCGCGTCGCTGGCGGTATGGGCCGACGGCTTTACCCTGCGGCGCACGCCGATGATCCTGCTGCTGATCGGGGCGGGCCTTGGCTATGCGGGCCTGCTGGTCACCGCGAACCTTTGGTGGCTGGCCCTGGCCTGGTTCGTCGGCCAGACCCTGCTGTCGACCGTCTCGCCGCTGATCGACGTGATCTCGCTGCGCCGGGCGAGAACCGAGGGGTTCAACTACGGCGTTCCGCGCGGCACGGGGTCGAGCACCTTCATCTTCGCCAACCTGGCCATGGGCGCCATCCTGACCTTCGCCGCGCCGACGGTGATCGCCGTCTGGATCGCGGTCGCGTGCTTCATCGGCGCCCTGGTCGGCGCCCTGGTCATCCCGTCCGAGCGCGTCCACGCCGAAGGGGCCAAGCCCGACCGGTCCGAGCGCTGGAAGGGGCTGGGCGATCTGCTGCGCGACCGGACCTTCGTGCTGGCGGTGGTCACGGCGGGACTGATCCAGGGCGCGCACGCCTTCTACTACGGCTTCTCGGCCATTCTCTGGCGCAAGCAGGGGATCTCGGAGCCGATGATCGGCGTCCTGTGGGGCGTCGGCGTGACGGCCGAGGTCGGGTTCATGTGGTTCCTGGAGCCGCTGCGCCGTCGCTGGACCCCCGAGCGGTTCCTCGTGCTGGGCGCGCTGGCGGCCGTGGTCCGCTGGACGGCCTACGCCTTCCAGCCGCCGCTGTGGGCGCTGTTTCCGCTGCAACTGCTGCACGCCCTGACCTTCGCGGCCAGCTTCCTGGCCTCGCTGCGGCTGATCGAGAAGCTGACCCCGCCGGCCTGCGCCTCGCCGGCCCAGGCGATCAACTCGGCTCTGTCGTCGGGCCTGACACTGGGCGTGGCGACCCTGGCCTCGGGACCGCTGTTCGACGCCTTCGGGGCCCGTGGCTACCTAGTCACCGCCGCCATGGCGTTGCTGGGCCTCGGCGGGGCGATCCTGCTGTCCAGGCCGGCGAACCGTCAGATCGCGTAGTCGATCTCCCGGCCCTCCAGCCACGCCACGATCCGCTCGGCCGCCTCGACCGGGTCGATCGCGGTGGTGTCGATGCGCAGTTCGGGCCGCTCCGGCGCCTCGTAGGGACTGTCGACGCCGGTGAAGTTCTTCAGCTGACCCGAACGGGCCTTCTTGTAGAGGCCCTTGACGTCCCGCGCCTCGGCCACGGCCAGCGGCGTGTCGACGAAGACCTCGATGAACTCGCCGGGCTCGAGGATGTCGCGCGCCAGCTGGCGCTCGGCCCGGAACGGCGAGATGAAGGCGGTCAGCACGATCAGGCCGGCGTCGACCATCAGCTTGGCGACCTCGGCGACGCGGCGGATGTTCTCGACGCGGTCCTCCTCGGTGAAGCCGAGGTCCTTGTTCAGGCCGTGGCGGACGTTGTCGCCATCCAGCAGATAGGTGTGACGGCCCAGGGCGTGCAGGCGCTTCTCGACCAGGTTGGCGATGGTCGACTTGCCCGCGCCCGACAGGCCGGTCAGCCAGACGACCTGGCCGCGCTGAGCCTTCAGCGCCGCCCGCGAGGCCTTGCTGACATCGGTATGCTGCCAATGGATATTGTCGGCCCGGCGCAGGGCGAAATTGATCATGCCCGCGCCGACCGTGCGGTTGCTGAGCCGGTCGATCAGGATGAACCCGCCCAGCTGGCGGTTCTCGGCATAGGGCTCGAACGGGATCGCCTGGTCGAGCGACAGGTTGCAGACCCCGATCTCGTTGAGCTCCAGCCGCTTGGCGGCCGTATGCTCCAGCGTATTGACGTTCACGCGGTGCTTGATGTCGGTGACGCTGGCCCCGACCGTGCGCGCGCCTAGCTTCAGCAGATAGGCGCGGCCTGGCGGCAGCGGCTCGTCGTCCATCCAGACGACGGTCGCCTCGAACTGGTTGGCGACCGGGGCGGGCGCGTCGGCGGCGGCGATCACGTCGCCGCGCGAGATATCGATCTCGTCCTCCAGCGTCAGGGTCACGGACTGGCCGGCGACGGCCTTGTCGAGATCGCCGGGCAGGGTCACGATGCGGGCGACGCGGCTCTCGCGGCCCGAGGGCAGGGCGCGGATGCGGTCGCCCGGCTTGATGGTCCCCGAGGCGACGAGGCCCGAGAAGCCCCGGAAGTCGAGGTTGGGGCGATTGACCCACTGCACCGGCATCCGGAACGGCTTGGACTGCAGGTCGTCCTCGACCTCGACGTCTTCCAGCCACTCCATCAGGATCGGCCCCTTGAACCAGGGCGTCTCCTCGCTCCGCGCGGCGATATTGTCGCCGCCCAGGCCCGAGATCGGGATCGGGGTGAAAACGGTGAGGCCGATCCGCTCGGCGAAGGCCCGATAGTCGGCGACGATCTTGTCGAACACGGCCGGGTTCCAACCCACCAGATCCATCTTATTCACCGCCAGCACCACGTGGCGGATGCCCAGCAGGCTGACGAGATAGCTGTGGCGGCGCGTCTGGGTCAGGACGCCCTTGCGCGCGTCGATCAGGATCACGGCCGCGTCGGCGGTCGAGGCGCCGGTGACCATGTTGCGGGTATACTGCTCGTGGCCGGGCGTGTCGGCGACGATGAACTTGCGCTTCTCGGTCGAGAAGAAACGGTAGGCGACGTCGATGGTGATGCCTTGCTCGCGCTCGGCGGCCAGGCCGTCGACCAGCAGGGCGAAGTCGATCGCCCCGCCTTGCGTGCCGACCTTCTTGCTGTCGGCTTCGAGCGCGGCCAGCTGATCCTCGAAGATCATCTTGCTGTCGTACAGCAGGCGGCCGATCAGGGTGGACTTACCGTCGTCGACGCTGCCGCAGGTGATGAAGCGCAGCAGCGACTTGTGCTGATGCTGATGCAGGTAGGCTTCGATGTCCTCGGCGATCAGGGCGGACTGGTGCGCCATCAGAAATAGCCCTCCTGCTTCTTCTTCTCCATCGAGGCGGACTGGTCGTGGTCGATGACCCGGCCTTGGCGCTCCGACGTCGTGGTCAGCAGCATTTCCTGGATGACCTGGGGCAGGGTCGCGGCCGTGCTCTCGACGGCGCCGGTCAGCGGATAGCAGCCCAGGGTGCGGAAGCGGACGCTCCTTATCTGGGGGACTTCGCCGTCCCGCAGGCGGAAGCGCGCGTCGTCGACCATGATCAGCGCGCCGTCGCGTTCGACCACCGGCCGCTCGGCCGCGAAATACAGCGGCACGATCGGGATGTTCTCCAGGTGGATGTACTGCCAGACGTCCAGTTCGGTCCAATTGGAGATCGGGAAGACCCGCAGGCTTTCCCCCGGATGCTTGCGGGTGTTGTAGAGGTTCCAGAGCTCCGGGCGCTGGCTCTTCGGGTCCCAGCGGTGCTCGGCGGTGCGGAACGAGAACACCCGCTCCTTGGCCCGGCTCTTCTCCTCGTCGCGGCGGGCGCCGCCGAAGGCCGCGTCGAAGCCGTATTTCGACAGGGCCTGCTTCAGGCCCTCGGTCTTCCAGAGATCGGTGTGCAGGGCGCTGCCGTGGTCGAACGGATTGATCCCGCGCGCCTCGGCGTCGGGGTTCTTGTGCACCAGGAGGTCGAAGCCGAACTCCGACGAGACCCGGTCACGGAGGGCGTACATGTCCCGGAACTTCCAGGTCGTATCGACATGGAGGAGGGGGAAGGGCGGCTTGCCGGGGTAGAAGGCCTTGGCCGCCAGATGCAGCATCACCGCGCTGTCCTTGCCGATCGAGTACAGCATGACCGGGCGCTCGCATTCGGCCGCCACCTCGCGCAGGATGTGGATGCTCTCGGCCTCCAGGCGCTGGAGATGGGTCAGGCGCGCCGGCGAGAGCGCGGCCGTCGTGAGATCGGGCATCTTCGGGTCCGGCGAATGCGCGGCGGGTGCGAATTGGGTAAGGGCCAAGGCGAAGGTCCGCAAAGGGAATTTATTAGCCCCCACTTGTCGAGAGAGGCGTCGATTCTAGGGCGCGACCTAAGGCCCAGGCGTCGCTAAGGACAACGTGGGATTTCTAGGGGCGCTGTCAGTTGGCTTGACGCCCGCCGCCATCGTTCGTGGATGGAGAGGGGTTTTAAAGCGATCCGCCCTCCGAAAGCCGCGCCCAGACGCCGCAACCCCTGACAACACGACCAAAGTCGCTTTTCGCAAAGGCTTTTCGTCGTTAGGTTCATGTGACACGCGAAGGAGGGGTCCGGCGCGCGAAGGCTGTCTCTGCGCCCCCTCGCCATCGTTCTGGGACCCCGGCTGTGTATGAAGCCTAAGAAGCGCCAACCGCTCGATTTTTCCGCGACGCCAACGGACCGTTCTCCCGAACAGACCAGGACGGAGGACGACCGCGCCACGCCTGAACATCTCGAGACGCCCCTGTTTTCCGAGCCCGAGCCCGATACGACGGTCTCGGAACCCTTGAGCCTGGGCGGCGCCTTGCAAGACGATCTGGCCATGCCGTCGCCGGGGGCCGTCCGTTCGCGCCGTCGGCGCGAGGCCGCGCCCGACTCCGTCGCCCGGTTCGCGGAGCCCGAAGGGCCGCCGCCGACGTCCTTGGCCGCGGGCGTTCAGCCGCCCGCGCCGATCGTCGAACCCGAGCGCGCCGCGCCCGCCAAGACCCAAGCGCGGGAAGCCGCCCTCGACCTGCGCGGCCCGATCGAACCGCCGCCCGTTCCGCTGACGAGCGAGGACCAGCCCCGCCGCATGTCGGGCGTCCTCTTCTGGACCATCGCCTCGGCGATCGCGACGTTGTGGGCGGTCTGGCCGATCTTTTTCGCCCTGGGCTATGCGGGCGACGTGGCGGCGCTGAAGGTCAAGAGCTTCGCGGTCGCCGTGCTTGTCGGCATGGCCGTTGGCCCGGCGTTGATGACGCTGCTGGCCGCCTACATGCTGCGCCAGGCCACCGGCATCGCCGACGAGTTGCGCCGCACGCGGACTCTCACCGATCGGATCGTCACGCCGGCGGCCCTGGCCGCCGTGGGCGCGTCCAGCGCGGTCGACGCCATGCGCGCCGGTAAGGCGAACGGTTCCCGGCCCGCGCGTTCTGACCGACGCGCGGGCCGAAATCGTTTTGGGCCTGGGCGGAAACCCTTGTTCCCTCGCCTCGCCGTTCCAAGTTACATTGGTCGTGGTTCGCGGGGGCGCGATCTGGAGATCATTCGATGACCTCGCGTAGTGGGCGCGCTGGTAGGCGTCAGGCAGGCAAGCGACTGGGTGTGGCGGCCTCCGTCCTGGCCGTCCTGGCGTCCAGCCTCGCCACGCCCCGCGTCGCCCATGCCCAGGACGACGGGGCCTCGCTGATCCGCGACACCGAGATCGAGGAGATCCTCCACCACGACGCCGACCCGATCTACGCGGCGGCGGGCATCGATCCCAAGACGGTGCGCATCCTGATCATCGGCGACAAGACCCTGAACGCCTTCGCGACCCAGGGCCTTCAGATGGGGATCAACACAGGACTGATCCTGCAGACCGAAAACCCCAACCAGCTGCGCGGCGTCATCGCCCACGAAACCGGGCACCTGGCGGGCGGCCACCCGATCCGCTCCGACGAGATGATGAAGGCCGGCCTCAAGCCGATGATCCTGACCATGGGTCTGGGCATTCTGGCGGCCCTGGCCGGCTCGCCGGACGGCGGCGCGGCCCTGATCGCCAATTCGCAATTCGCCGGCGCCCTGGGCGCCCTGGGCTACAGCCGTGAGCAGGAATCGCGCGCCGACCAGGCCGGCGCGGGCTTCCTTGAGGCCACCGGCCAGTCGGGGCGCGGACTGGTCGAGTTCTTCGACAACTTCCGCTACCAGGAGGTCTTCGACCAGTCGCGGCGGTTCGCCTATTTCCGCAGCCACCCCCTGTCGTCCGACCGCATCGAGGCCCTGCGCGGCCGGGTCGAGCGCCTGCCGCACTACGGCGCGGTCGATACGCCGGCGGATCTGGCCGAACACGAGGTGATGAAGGCCAAGCTCGAGGGCTTCCTCAACCCTCAGATCGCCTTGATGAAGTACAAGGAAACCGACACGAGCTTTCCCGCGCGGTACGCCCGGGCCATCGCCTACTATCAGATGAAGGATCCGGACCGGGCCCTGCAACTGCTGGATCCGCTGATCGCCGACCACCCCGACAATCCCTATCTCTGGGAGCTGAAGGGCCAGATCCTGTTCGAATTCAATCGCGTGGCCCAAGCCGAGGAACCGCAGCGCAAGTCGGTGCAGCTGAAGCCCGACGCGCCGCTGCTGCGCATCAATCTCGGCCAGACCCTGATCGGGATGAACGACCCCAAGAAGGTCGACGAGGGCGTGCGGGAACTGAAGCGCGCGCTGTTGAACGATCCCGAGAACGCCGTGGCTTGGCGCCTGCTGGCCGACGCCTATGACAAACAGCACAAGGACGGCGAGGCCCGCCTGGCCACCGCCGAACAGTACTTCTCGCTGGGGGCCACGCGCGAGGCCAAGGTCTTCGCCATGCGCGCGCGCGAGCTTCTTCAGAAGAACACCCCGGACTGGCGCCGCGCCACCGACATCGTCCTGGCCTCCAGCCCGAGCAAGCAGGACCTCCAGGCCCTGGCCAAGGAAGGCGCCGTGGTCTCCACTCCGGGCCTTTAACCCCTTCCCTTCTTTCCCGACCAGAGATTTCGATGACCCTGATCCGTCGCGCCGCGACCCTCGCCGTTCCGCTGGCCATCGCCGGCCTCGCCCTCGCCGGCTGCGACAACGCCAAGCCCGACAAGGCGTTTGGCGAGAAGGTCCGCGCCTACCTGCTCGAACACCCCGAGGTGTTAATGGAGGCCAACCAGAAACTCCAAGAAAAGCAGGCCGCACAGCAGATGGCCACGGCCCAGAAGGCGATTAGCCAATACCGTCAGGCCATCGAACGTGATCCGCGCGACATCGTCGTCAATCCGTCGGGCGCGGTGACCGTCACCGAGTTTTTCGACTACCGCTGCGGCTACTGCAAGGCGGCCGCGCCAGAGATCGTCGATCTGGTCGCCAAGAACCCCGACATCCGCCTGGTGCTGAAGGACTTCGTGATCTTCGGCCATGACAGCGAGGCCGCCGCGCGCCTGGCTTTGGGCGCCAAGGACCAGGGCAAGAGCCTGGAGCTTTACAAGGCGATGATGGCCGAGAAGAGCCTCGACGCCGCCAGCGCGTTGCGCATCGCCCAAGGCCTCGGCATCGACATCAACAAGGCCAAGATGGTCGGTGAGAGCCAGGCCGTCACCCAGCATCTGTCGGACACGCAGGCCCTGGCCAAGACCCTGGCCCTGCAAGGGACCCCGGCCTTCATCGTCGGCGACACGCTGGTGCCGGGCGCCGACATCGCGGCCCTCAAGCTGGCGATCGAGCAGGCACGGGCCAGCAAGGCAAAGCCGGGCTGACTTGAAGGACGGCGATCAAGGAGCCACTATCGCTTCGTGAACGCTTCAGGAGCATAGCCGTGCGCGTCGCCATCGCCGAGGCCGAGGGTCAACTGACCGACCTAGTCCGTCGGGCCGAGGCCGGCGAAGAGATCATCCTCACGCAGGACGGTCATGCGGCCGTGCGGCTGACCCCGATATCGAGCACGCCGTTGACCGATCCGGCTGACCGTCTGCGGCGGCTGCAAGCGATCAGTGAGAGTGGCCGGTCCAAAGCTCTTCCCGGCGTGTCAGCCGCGCGCAGTCAGGACTTCCTATATGACGACGACGGTCTCCCAGGGTGATCGTCGTCGACACTTCGGCTTTGATGGCGATCGCTCTTGGAGAGGCGTTCGCCTCGGCTTGCCACAGCGCCCTCGCGACCGAGACCGAGGTTCTAATCTCAGCGGCGACGGCTGTTGAGGCCATGATCGTCGCGCACCGCAAGAATGTCGCCGAAGAGATGAACGGCCTTCTGAACGGGTTCGGCTTCAGCACCATCCTGGTGGCGCTTGAAGATGTCGACAAGGTCGCCGCCGCTTACCGGCGTTGGGGCAAGGGCTTCCACCCCGCCGGCTTGAACTTCGGAGACTGCTTCGCCTATGCGCTGGCTCGCGAACGCGGATGTCCGCTGCTATTCGTAGGCGAAGATTTCTCCCGCACCGATGTCGTGTCGGCCCTTTAGATCAGCCCCGCCAGCGGCGAGCTGGGATCGGCGTAGAGCCGCTTTTGCATCCGGCCGGCCAGGTAGGCCTCGCGGCCCGCGATGACGGCGTGCTTCATCGCCTTGGCCATCCGGATCGGATCCTTGGCCTCGGCGATGGCGGTGTTCATCAGGATCGCGTCGCAGCCCAGCTCCATGCCGATCGCGGCGTCCGAGGCCGTGCCGACGCCGGCGTCGACCAGCACAGGCACCTTGGCGTTCTCGACGATGATCCGCAGGTTCACGCGGTTCTGGATGCCCAGGCCCGAGCCGATCGGCGCGCCCAGCGGCATGATGGCCACGGCGCCGGCCTCTTCCAGCTTCTTGGCGTAGACCGGGTCGTCCGAGCAGTAGACCATCACCTGGAACCCATCGGCGACCAGCAGCTTCAGCGAGCGCAGGGTCTCTTCCATGTCCGGGAACAGGGTCTTGGGGTCGCTGAGGACCTCGAGCTTGACCAGATCCCAGCCGCCGGCCTCGCGGGCCAAGCGCAGGGTCCGCACCGCGTCCTCGCCGGTGAAGCAGCCGGCGGTGTTGGGCAGATAGGTGAACTCGGTGGGCTTGACGTAATCGACCAGCAGCGGCTGGCTCCGGTCGGTCAGGTTCACGCGGCGCACGGCCACGGTGACGATCTCGGCCCCGGCGGCGCGGGCGGCGGCGGCGTTGGTCGCGTAGTCCTTGTACTTGCCCGTGCCGACGATCAGGCGAGAGCGGAAGGTGCGGCCGGCGACGGTCCAGGTTTCGTCGCTACCAACATTCTCTGGGGCGGTGACGGTGTCGGGGGAAACATGCGCGTTCATGGCGCCGGTTTACGCCCCGTCAGCCCGGGTTTCAAATGCGGATGATCAACCGCCGCCGATGAACGTCACGATCTCGATGCGGTCGCCGTCGACCAGGGCCGTGTCGGCATAGGTTGAGCGCGGCGCGATCTCCAGGTTGCGCTCGACCGCCACCTTGCGGGCGTCCAGGCCCAGGGCGGTCACTAGATCGGCGATCGTGACCACGTCGGCCAGGTCCCGCTCTTCCCCGTTCAGCAGTAGCCTCATCTCACCTCCGAAGCGAGCCGTGCTTGTGACCCGGAGGAACCGGCTATACAAGACCTCCCGGAATCGACGGCGGAGCCGCATGGTAAAACCGATCCACGTGCTGAGCGGACCCAATCTCAACCTGCTGGGAACCCGCGAGCCCGAGATTTACGGCAAGGACACCCTCGACGATGTCCGGGCGCGCTGCGAGGCGCGGGCGGCTTCGCGTGGCGTTTCGGTGGTCTTCCGCCAGTCCAACCATGAAGGCGTGCTGATCGACTGGGTGCAGGAGGCGCGTGAGTCGGCCTCGGCGCTGGTCCTCAATCCGGCCGGATACGGCCACACCTCGATCGCGCTCTTGGATGCGCTCAAGACCTTGAGCATCCCGGTGATCGAGTGTCACTTGTCCAACCCGGCGGCGAGGGAGGAATTCCGCCGCCACACCTATGTGTCGCTGGCGGCCACGGGGATCGTCTCCGGGTTCGGCGCGGCGAGTTACGAACTGGCGATCGAGGCCGCTCTCGGCCTGATCCGCGTTTAGCAACGATATCGCCCGGCGGTTTTGGTCGCCGAGGCGCTTCAGAACAATAAGGTAAGCTTCCATGTCGAACCCCAAGGCCCCCGCCGATCCGGTCGAAGCTCCGGCCATCGACGCCCGTCTGGTCCGCAAGATCGCGGACATCCTGAAGGACACGGGCCTGTCCGAGATCGAAGTCGAGCACGCCGGCCTGAAGATCCGCGTGGCCCGCGAGCTGACCGCCGCGCCGGTCAACTACGTCCAAGCG
>NZ_SZWJ01000119.1:0-11605 GCF_012184455.1 Caulobacter sp. SSI4214
TCTAGCGCCTGTCTGGTTTAGATGGAACCAGGGGTCAAGGGTGGGGTTCCAGCGGCGCGGCTGCGTCCACGGGACCCGACGCGTCGCGGACGACGAGGCCAACGCCCGGCGCGATGGGCGGGGTCTGCTTCTTGAACAGGCCGCGCCACAGGCTTTGCTCCTCGACCGCGCTGGTCCAGGCCTGGCCGGTCAGGGCCTGTTGCTGGCCGGCGTCGTAGATCCGCCGCATCAGCTCGGTCTCGAACTTCAGAAGGTTCGCGCCCTCGAAGGCGTTGGGGATCGAGGCCACCGAGAGCGGCAGGTTGTGGCGCGAGCAGAATCCCGCCGCCAGGCTGAGGGCCTGACGGTACGAAAACCGCAGCATGGTCTCGAAGCTGCGGCTCATGATCGAGGCCACGCCCGGCGGCGTGGACTGGGTCGAGGGGTCCAGCACCGTGTTGACGATCACGTGCACGCGGCCGCGCCGCAGGCGAGAGCCCAGGTTGCGCCAGTGCAACAGGGCGTCGGGCATCAGAAACAGCGGCGCGGCGACGCCGCCGTCGACGTGCATCTCCTGCAGATGCTGGCCGTCGGCCTCGACGTCGATCAGCTTGGGCGGAAAGATGCCGGGCACCGAGGACGAGGCGACCAGCAGGGTGCGGAACAGCTTCAGCGCCGCCTCGCCGCCGCGCGCGGCGATCTCGCCCATGTCCCAGACCACGGCCCGCTGGCTGTCCAGATTGGTGGTGGCGATCAGCAGGCGACGGCCCTTCAGGTGCTCGGCGGCGATGGCGGCGATCATCTCCTGATCGACGAAGGCCTCGACCAGCGCGTCCAGCGATTCGCCCTTGAAGATGCTGGGGCCCAGGGCTGGGCCCAGGCGTCGGAAGCTCAAGAGCTCCGCCGCGTGGCCGCCGACATAGGCGTCGGTCAGGCGCTCGTCCCAGGCCGGACCGAGGAAGGCCAGCGGCGCGATCAGGGCGCCGGTGCTGACGCCGGTGACGATGGCGAAGTCGGGACGGCGGCCGGCCAGGGTCAGGCCGGTCAGCAGCCCCGCGCCATAGGCGCCGCCGGACGCCCCGCCCGACAGGGCCAGGATGTTGAACTCGTCGCGGCCCAGCAGCGAGCGCATCGGGGCCAGACGGTCGGCGGCCTGCTTCAGGGCGTCGTCGGCCTGATCGACGGTCAGGCGCACGCCGGGGAAGCCGATGGCCTCGACGGGACGGTCGCCCGTCGGCGTGGGCAGGCGCTTGCCGCGCAGCGGGTCGACGGTCTTCCGATCGCGGAAGAAGCTCTGCAGGTTGATCTTGCCGGGATCCCTGTCCACGACGGCCTAGCGCGCGCCGGCCAGCACCACGCCCACCAGCACGGCCGCGTAGTGCAGCCCCGCGCCGCCGATCACGTGCCCGTGCCAGATGGCGCGGCGGAACTTCAGGCGTCGCATCAGGTAGAAGATGGTGCCGGTGGAATAGACGACGCCGCCGATGGCCAGCAGCAGCAGGGCTACCCAGGACAGGCCGTCGATCATCGGCTTGATGGCCACCAGGACCAGCCAGCCGAGGGCGAGATAGAGGCCGACCCAGAACCGCTTGTCCAGGCCGGGCAGCAGCAGCTTGGCGAACACGCCGGCGCCGGCCACGGTCCAGACGGCGGTCGTCATGCCGATGGCCCACCAGCCGTGCAGGTTCTGGGTGGTGAAGGGCGTGTACGAGGCGGCGATCATCACGAAGATCCCCGCGTGGTCGAAGCGGCGCAGCAGCGGGCGCCAGCGGGCCTTGGCGAAGTTGTAGGCGGTCGACAGCGACAGCATCAGGATCAGGCCGACCGTGTAGATGCTGACGGCGACCACCTGGTTGAGGTTGCCCAGGCCAAAGGCCAGGCCCAGCAGGATGCCGCCGCCCAGCAGGGCGCAGGCCAGGCCCGCCAGGTGCACGATCAGGTCGGCGCACTTGGCCGCCGGCGTCGGATAGTGGGTCGCCGTCTGGGTCGCGACGAGATCGGTGGAGGTGCTGGTCGTGGTCATGGCCCGCCCCGGGTGCGTTGTGCTGTACGTCCGAACGCTAGGTTCGTTCCGTGACATATAAGCGTCGATCATCATGGCCTTGAAAGGGCCGTCCGGCCGAAAATCGCTCGGGAGGTCAAAAGGCCGCGCTCAGGCGATGAGGCCTCGGGCTCCGTCGAGGACAAGCTTGCCGCCGACCAGGACCAGCAGCACGTAGATCACCCGGTAGAAGCCCTCGGCCGGCACGCGGCGCACCACCCAGACCCCGGCCCAGGTCGAGGCGATGGCCAGGGGCAGCAGCACCCCGGCGGTGGCCAGCACCTTGGGCGTGAAGGCGCCCAGGGCGACATAGGCCGGGACCTTCATCCAGTTGACGGTCGCGAAGAAGATGGCGCTGGTGCCGATGAAGGCGTCGCGCGGCAGGCGGCGGGGCAGCACGTAGATCTGGAACGGCGGGCCGCCGGCGTGGGCGATCTGGCTGGTGAAGCCGGCCGCCGCGCCGCACAGGGCGCCCAGCCAGGGACGGCCGGGCGCGGCCGCGACCTGTTCCGCCGCGCTGACCGCCCGCTCGGCCCACAGGCGCTGCAGGGCGAAGACGACCGAGATCGCCCCCACCGCCAGCTCGACCGCCGCTTCCTTGACGAAGGCGGCCAGGGCCCAGCCCAGGAAAACACCGACGGCGGCGGCCGGCAGCATCAGGAGCAGCAGGCCCTTGTCCCAGCTCTTCCGGAAGGCCCAGACGCTGACCACGTCCTGGACCAGCAGGATCGGCAGGGTGATCGAGGCGGCCATGACCGGCGAGACGGCCAGGGCCATCAGCGGCACGGCCACCACCCCGATCCCGGCGAACCCGCCCTTGGCCATGCCCAGCAGGATCACGGCGGGAATGGCCACGGCGTAGAACAGGGGATCGGTCAGCATCAGCGGGGCTTAGCAGCAACCGCGGCCCCGGCCCATGCCGTTCTTCTGGAGCGTGAGGCTGAAAGTGGGGACTGGCTCCAGCTTATCTCACGCTCTAAACATTTGATTTAGAGCCTTTTTGACGCCTGAAATCGATTCCGATTTCAGGCTGAAGGCTCTAGGCGATCGACGGTTGGGCGCGGCGTTCGAGCGCCAGGGAGAAGCCCGCCAGCGCCAGGGCCGACAGTGGAACGGCGGCGGCGATCAGCGGGATGGCGGAGAGGCCTGGGCCGTGGGCGATGACCGCCCCGCCCAGCCAGGCGCCGAAGGCGTTGCCGAGGTTGAAGGCGGCGATGTTCAGGCTGGAGGCCAGGCCCTGGCCCGCGCCGCCGGCCTGGCTCAGCACCCGCATCTGCAGCGGCGCGACGGTGGCGAAGGCGGCCGCGCCCAGCAGGAAGGCGGCGATCACCGCGCCGACCTGGCTGTGAAAGGCCAGGGCCGAGCCGGCCATGACCAGGGTCAGCGCCGCCAGGGTCCCGACCAGGGCGGCGTTCAGGCCCTTGTCGGCCCAGCGTCCGCCGACCAGATTGCCGCCGACCAGCCCCGCGCCGAACACGAGCAGGATCGGCGAGACGGCCGCCTTCGAGAAGCCGGCCAGCTCGGTCAGGATCGGCTGGATATAGGTGAAGACCGCGAACACGCCGCCGAAGCCGAGGACGGTCATCAGCAGGCCAAGCTGCACCTGCGGCCGGGCCAGCACGGCGAACTCCTCGCGCAGGGGCGCCGGCTCGACCTTGTCCTGGGCGGCGGGAACCAGCGCGGCCAAGACCACGAAGGCCAGGGCGCCGACGGCGGCCACGGCCCAGAAGGCCATCCGCCAGCCGAAGGCCAGGCCCAGCCAGGCGCCGAACGGCACGCCCAGCAGGGTGGCGATGGTCAGGCCCGTGAACATGATCGAGATGGCCGAGGCCTTGCGCTCGGGCGCGACCAGCGAAACGGCGACCAGCGAGCCGACGCCGAAGAAGGTGCCGTGGGCCAGGGCCGTGACCAGCCGGGCGGCCATCAGGACGCCATAGGTCGGGGCGATCGCCGCCAGGGCGTTGCCGACCGTGAAGATCGCCATCAGCACCAGCAGCGTGGTCTTGCGCGGCAGTCGGCGGGTCAGAAGGGTCAGGATCGGCGCGCCGACGAAGACGCCCAGCGCGTAGCCGGTCATCAATAGGCCGGCGGTGGGGATCGAGACGCCGAGATCGGCGGAGACCTGCAGCAGCAGCCCCATGATGATGAATTCGGTGACGCCGATGCCGAAGGCGCCGACGGTCAGGGCATAGAGGGCGATAGGCATGACGGCCGGCTCCATTGATGTCGGGCGATCAGATAGCGCCGCGCGCGTCTGTGAATTAGATTGCGGCCAGGAACTTCACTTGTGATTTGAGGGCACGATGGCGCGCCAGGAGATCAACCGCTCGGGCGAGATGGAGGTCTTCGCCCGCGTGGTCGAGGAAGGTGGCTTCACGGCCGCCGCCAAGGCCATGGGCATGACCCCGTCGGCGGTCAGCAAGCTGGTGGCGCGGTTGGAGGCCCGGCTGGGCTCGCGGCTGGTGAACCGCTCGACGCGCAAGCTGCGACTGACGGCCGAGGGTCTGACCTTCCACGAGCGCGCCCTGCGGGTGCTGGCCGACCTGGACGAGGCCGAGCGGTCGGTGGCGGCCTGCGCGGTCCCCCGGGGGCGGCTGCGGATCAATTCCAATGTGCCGTTCGGCCTGCATCACCTGTTGCCCCTGATCCCGAGGTTCACGGCCCTGCATCCGGAGGTGCAGGTCGACGTGACCCTGACGGACCAGGTCATCGATCTCTTGGACGAACGCGCGGAAGTGGCGATCCGCGTCGGACCCCTGCGGCCCTCGCAACTGGTGGCCAAGAAGCTGGGCGACAGCCGCACCGTCCTGGTGGCTTCGCCGGACTACCTGGCGCGGCGCGGGACGCCGCGGCGTCCCGACGATCTGACGGGCCACGACCTGATCACCTTCAACTTCTCGCGCCAGTGCGACGAGTGGCCGTTTCTGATCGATGGCGAGCGGGCGTACTATCCGGCGCACGGTCGGGCCATGGTCGGGGACGGCGAGTGCGCGACCCACCTGGCCCTGGCCGGGCAGGGGATCACCAAGCTGGGCATCTTCCACATCGTCGACCATATCCGGGCTGGGCGCCTGGTTCCGGTGCTGGACGACTTCAATTCGGGGGAGCTCGAGACGATCAGCGCCGTCTATGTCGGCCACGCGGGCCCGCTGCCGGCGCGGGTGCGGGCCTTCATCGACTTCCTGGCGGCGGAGGTCGATGTCGACTGGCCGATGGCGCGGGCGGTGGCTTAGCGCCCCCTCCGTCTCGCCGCGTATCCGCGCGGCGATCCACCTCCCCCTTTGCAAGGGGGAGGAGATTGGTTCTCCTCCCTCGCGAAGCGGGGGATGTGTCGCGGCGCGAATACGCGCCGTGACGGAGGGGGCGCTAAAGGCCTACCCCGCTCTACGCGCCCAGCATCACCTCGGCGATCTGCACGGCGTTCAGGGCCGCGCCCTTGCGCAGATTGTCGCCGACCACGAACAGGGCCAGGCCATGCGCGACGGTCGGGTCCGGACGGATGCGGCCGACGAACACCGGGTCCTGTCCGGTGGCCGCCAGCGGGTTGGGGACGTCGTCCAGCACGACGCCCGGCGCGTCCGCCAGCAGCGACGCGGCCTCGGCGGCCGAGATCGGCCGCTCGAACTCGGCGTTGATCGACAGCGAGTGGCCGGTGAAGACCGGCACGCGCACGCAGGTGCCGCTGACCGGCAGGCCGGGGATCTCGAGGATCTTGCGGCTCTCGTCGCGCAGCTTGATCTCCTCCTCGGTATAGCCGTCCTCGACCACGCGGTAGTTCAGCGGCACGACGTTGTAGGCCAGCGGGACGGCCCACTTCACCGGCGCGGGCAGGGGCGCGGCGTCGGGCGAGCGGGCCAGGCCTTCCAGGTCGCCGTCCAGGCCGGCGTTCAGCTGGCCGGACAGCACCTGGATGCCCGCCACGCCCGCGCCCGAGGCGGCCTGGTAGGTGCTGACGGTCAGGCGCTTGAGGCCCGCCTTGTCGTGCAGGGGCTTGAGCACCGGCATGGCAGCCATGGTGGTGCAGTTGGGATTGGCGACGATGCCCTTCTTGATGCTTTTCAGCGCGTGCGGATTGACCTCGGCCACCACCAGCGGGACGTCGGGATCGCCGCGCCAGGCCGAGCTGTTGTCGATCACCACGGCCCCGGCCGCCGCCGCGCGCGGGGCCAGCTCCAGCGACGTCCCGCCGCCGGCCGAGAAGAACACGATGTCGAGGCCCGCGAAGTCGGCGGTCGAGGCGTCCTCGACGACCACCGTCTGGCCCTTGAAGTCGATCTTGGTCCCGGCCGAGCGGGCCGAGGCGAACAGGCGCAGCTCGGCCAGCGGGAAGTCCCGCTCGGCCAGCAGCTCGCGCATCATGCCGCCGACCAGACCGGTGGCGCCGACGACGCCGACGCGGGGCGGATGGGATCGGGAAAACTTGAAGTGCATAGCAAGGCGTCTCCTGGTGATGCGGAGGCGCGGGAGCTTCAAGGATCTCGTGATCGAGAGAGCCGCCCCGCGCATCGGCGGGGCTGACTTCGGATGCTGGCTAGTTCGCGCACGCACCCGACGACGCCCCGCCGCAGCGGGTCGTTTTCGGGCTAATAATCGTGATGGCGCGGACTTGCATCGGCAGCGCTTCTAGCGGGCCGGCGCGGCCGCGTAAAGCCGGCGGCGCGAAAGCGGTCATTGGCCGGGTGACTTCGCGCCGAATTTGTCGGAGCTTTAGCGCCCGCGAAGCGCTCTAGGATCTTCGACGATGGAGCGGTCGCCCGCCGCCCCGACCACGCCCTGGGAAACTCAAGCATGAAGCTCGCCAAACTCGCCCTGCTGACGACGCTGGCGTCGGCGACGGCCGTCCACGCCCAGACCAATCTCGGCGCCCAGGCCCCCGAGGCCTCCCTGCCGTTCACCGTGACCCAGGTCGCCACGTTCAACCAGCCGTGGCGCATCGCCTTTCTGCCCGACGGGCGGATGCTGATCACCGAAAAGCCCGGCGCGCTGTGGCTGGTGACCCAGGCGGGCGCGAAGACCGCCGTGGCCCATGTGCCGCCCGTGCTGGCCGAGGGGCAGGGCGGTCTGCTGGGGATCTTCCTGTCGCCCCGCTACGCGACCGACTACGCCGTCTACCTGACCTATGCCGAGCCAGGCGACGGCGGCTCCAGCCTGGCCCTGGCGCGGGCGACCCTGTCGCTGAAGGGCGACAAGCCCAGCCTGGACGGGCTGAAGGTGATCTGGCGCGACGGCGGACGCGGCGACGGCGGCCAGTTCGGCGCCCAGGTCGCGTTCTCGCCCGACGGCAAGTTCCTGTACCTCACGGTCGGCGAGCGTCAGCGCTTCACGCCGGCTCAGGATCCCAACTCGCCGCTGGGCAAGATCCTGCGCCTGACCCTCGACGGCAAGCCGGCCCCGGGCAATCCGATGGCGGGCAAGACCGGCGCGGCCAGCGTGCCGATCATCGATCCGCCGACCGACACCGAAGCGGCCAAGACCGCGCCGGTGGTCCGCACCTACACGTTCCCGGGCCCGAACCTGACGCCGGCCGAGACCTGGAGCACCGGCCATCGCACGCCCTACGGCCTGGCCTTCGCGCCGGACGGCCGGCTGTGGGAGGTCGAGCACGGCCCCCGGGGCGGCGACGAGCTGAACCTGATCCAGCCGGGCAAGAACTATGGCTGGCCGCTGGTCTCCTACGCGGTCAACTACAACGGCGTGCCGATCCCCAGCCCCGACACGCGGCCGGACCTGGAAAAGCCGGTGCTGTACTGGACGCCGGTGATCGCGCCGGGGAACCTGATGTTCTATCACGGCAAGATGTTCCCCCAGTGGGAGGGCTCGGCCTTCGTCAGCGGTCTGGGGTCCAAATCGCTGAACCGCATCGTCGTCAACGGCGCGACGGCCACGGGCGCCGAACGCTGGAAGCTCGGCCACCGCATCCGCGACGTCGAGGTCGCGCCGGACGGGGCGCTGTGGCTCCTGGAGGACTCGACGAAGGGCGGCCTGTTCCGGCTGACGCCGAAGTAGGGGCGCTAGTCCCGTCGTTCGCGGGGAGAAGGGCTCTCTTTGGGGGACGAGCTGGGGTCGGGGACCGCTCCCGCCAGAGCTTAGCCGTCTATGCGGGCGACCAACTCGAATTCCTCGCACCAGAGCATCATCTCCGGAGAGAAAGCGCCGTTGCGTCGGAAGTAGTCCTCGTGGGCGGCGCGCCAGCCGTCCAGGGAGAGATCTCCTTCGCCTTCCTTCCGCGCGAACTCGGCGCTGACATCCATGAACCCGCTCTGAAACAGCTTCACGGTGCGCAAGACGGCGCGAGGGGTTCCGTGACGATCGCAGGCGACCATGAGCTTTCCCACGGTCGTCATCTGCCCAAGTGTCGCGTCCCAGCATGTGGCTGTCTTTCGACCGGCCAGAACCAAGGCCAGGAGGCTGTCGGCGAGGTCTCCGCCATCGCCGAAGCTGAACCGCTCCAGGCCTTCAATATCGTGTTCGCGAAGGATCGAGGTCATCACGTCACGCTAATGATGGACGCGGGGATTCACCACCGTGTCTCGCTTCTCTCGCGCCTCCCCCGATGCGCCCAATCGTCCTCGGCCCTCGACGATCGCAGCTCAATCAGACCAAAAGAGCCTCCAGCGCCTTCTGAACCATCCAGCACTCATCCGCGTCGAAGGCCGCGTCGGCGCGCGCTAGCTGAGCCTGGGTTTCGTCGCTGATAAGCCAGGTTCGGGTCAACGATCGCTCGATCGTCGAGACGTTCTCCCAGAAGGGCGGCGCGGGTCGGCCGTCCTCTTCAGCCGCCAGCCAGCTCAGGACGAAGCTGGCCAGACCGTGAGCGGCGGCTAAGGACGTCGCTGAGCGCCAGGCTTCCCGATACGCGCGGGTTTCGCCGAGCAGTATGGCCAAGCCACCGAGCCAGTCTTCCGCTTCAAGCCCAAGTTCCTGTGTCGCCAGTGCTGACGAGAAGGCGGCCTGGAAGACCGCCTCGACGGCGGCCTGCTGGATAGGAGGCCATGTTCGCCAGTCCGCCTGCCGGAGCTTCTCGGCGATGATAGCGGGCTCGGCGCCCACCCAGCTAGGATCGCGCACGGCCAGTTCGAGGATACGCGGCAGGAAGTGCTGGTAGTCGCGCGTTGTGCCGACGGTCGTGATCGCCCAGCTCGAATAAGGGCCGATGTCGGCATCCGCCAAGTCCCGCAGCGGGCGGTGGGTCAGGGTCTGGTGAATGGCCTTGGCGTCTCGCAGCGGCGAGGCTTCGAGTTTTCTTGGCGGAGGGGCGTCCGCGAAGGCGGCATAGGCCTTATCCAGGGCCGCGGCGAGGGCCGTTGGAAGAGTCATGTCTGCGCCCCCAACCGCTCCCACCGGTCAAAGAACGGGAACCGTTCCGCCCAGAACGCCGCGAGCCGCGGGTCCGCGTCCACCCGCTTCACCACCTCGCTCATCCGCGGCGCCGCCTCGTAGAACCTGACCCGCCTCGGACCCCAGCGACTCAGCACGGCGACGTAGAGGTCCAGCACCGTCATCTCGTCGCCCAGCAGGTAGCGTCCCGGCGCGATCTGACTCTCCATCATCCGCCAGCAGTCGACGATCCGGTCCTTGATCGCCGCCTTCGCGCGCGCCTGTAGCGCCGGGTCCTCGCCGACCAGCCGCGCCGGTGCGTCGCTGATCCAATAGAGCGCGTAGATCGAGGCCGAGATGAAGCTCATCCAGCGCAGGAACTGGCCTCGGGCCGGAGCATCGATCCCAGGGGCGAGGCGCGCCTCCGGATAGCGATCGGCCAGCCAGATCAGGATGGCGGCGCTTTCGGTGATCGTCTCGCCGTCCGGCGTGACCAGCGCCGGAATTTGCTTAAGGGGATTGATCGCGGCGACCTTGGCGGCCTCCGCCTCGCCGCGCCAGGTCGGGGCCTCGACCACCTCAAAAGGCAATCCGATCAAGGTCATGGCCGCCTCGACAGGCACGCCGCCCGAGCCGACGGCGCTGAAAATCGTAAACGGCTTTTTCACGATTCATCCCCTATCTTGTGGGTGGGGCCCATTGTCACACTAGATGTGGTGGGGCACTCTTAGGCGTGCGTCGGGCGGTCGCCTGCCGTAACCTCTTCTAACCCGTCCGCTCGATTCTCGCTCCGAGGCCCTGTCATGTCCGCTCCGTCGTCGCTGATCCTGCCTGGCCTGATGACCCCCTCGGGCGGCTACAAGCCGTTCCGCTATCCCTGGGCCTACGACTTCTGGAAGAAGCAGCAGCAGGTCCACTGGATGCCGGAAGAGGTGCCGCTGGGCGAGGACCTCAAGGACTGGGCCGTCAAGCTGAACGACAAGGAACGGAACCTGCTGACGCAGATCTTCCGCTTCTTCACCCAGTCCGATGTCGAGGTGCAGGACAACTACATGGAGCGCTACGGTCGGGTGTTCAAACCGACCGAGGTGAAGATGATGCTGGCCTCGTTCGCGAACATGGAGACGATCCATATCGCGGCCTACGCCCTGCTGCTCGAGACCATCGGGATGCCCGAGACCGAGTTCTCGGCGTTCATGGAATACGAGGCCATGAAGGCCAAGCACGACTACATGCAGACCTTCGGCGTCGAGACCAACGCCGACATCTGCCGCACCCTGGCCATGTTCGGCGGCTTCACGGAAGGGCTGCAGCTCTTCGCCTCATTCGCGATGCTGATGAACTTCCCGCGCTTCAACAAGATGAAGGGCATGGGCCAGATCGTCTCGTGGTCGATCCGTGACGAGAGCCTGCACTGCGACGGCGTGATCAAGCTGTACCACGCGTTCAACAAGGAAACGAACGCGGTGACCAAGGCCGTGGCCGACGACATCGTCGACTGCTGCAAGCACGTCGTGGGCCTGGAGGACAAGTTCATCGACCTGGCCTTCGAGGCCGGCGAGGTCCAGGGCATGACGCCCGACGACATCAAGGCCTATATCCGCTTCGTCGCCGACTGGCGCCTGCGCCAGCTGCAGCTGCCCGAGGTCTACGGCATCAAGGAAAACCCGCTGCCGTGGCTGCAGGCCCTGCTGTCGGGCGTCGAGCACGCCAACTTCTTCGAGGCCCGCGCCACCGAATATTCCAAGGCCGCCACCAAGGGCTCGTGGCACGGCGCCGATGGCGTGTGGACCAGCTTCGACGAGATGATGAAGAAGCGCACCGACCAGACGCTGCCGGCCGAATAGGGCGGCTTTAGCGCGCGCGAAGAGGGCGGGTCCGCGAGGGCCCGCCCTTTTTGCTTTTTGGCGTCGGGCCCGAGCGCGGCCTTGGCGCCGCCCCGCTTTGGACACAACGACAGGTTCCATTTCGCGCCCAGCGGTTGGGGGCGAGGGGATGGTTCTGGCCAGACGGGCGCGGGGGGCCGCGATCGCGACGCTTTCGCTGGCGCTGCATGGCGTCGTGCTGCTCTGGCTGGCCTGGCCAAGATCCGCCGACCTGGTCGCCAACGGCCCGGACCTGTCGTCGATGACGGTCGAGATGACCCGCCCCCCTTCGGCCGCGCGGGCTTCTCCGAGGCGGACGCCCGCGAGAGCCGCCACCGCCCCGGCGCCGATCGTGGCGCCATCTTCGACGGCGATCGCGAAGGCGACGGAAGCGAGCGTCCCG
>NZ_SZWJ01000120.1:0-11398 GCF_012184455.1 Caulobacter sp. SSI4214
GCTCGCACCATCGCAGCGATTGGAGGCGCGAAAGTGGCCAAGGTTCTGGGTCTGGGCGGTATCTTTTTCAAGGCGGAGGATCCCGCCGCCTTGCGCGAGTGGTACGGCCGCGTGCTGGGCTTCGACGTGCAGAGCTGGGGCGGGGCTCTGTTCAAATATCCGGCGGGTAAGTCGACCTGGTCGCCGTTCGCGGCCGACACGAAATATTTCGAGCCTTCGAACGCGCCGTTCATGATCAATTTCATCGTCGACGATATCGATGGCGTGCTGGCCAAGGCCGCCGCCGAGGGCGTCGAGCCGCTGGGGCGCCAGGACGAGGGCGGCATGGGGCGTTTCGCCTGGCTTCTGGATCCGGCCGGGGTCAAGATCGAGCTTTGGGAGCCGGTCAAAGCCGACGCCGGGGCATAATCTTCTCTTGCCAAATCGGATATAAAGATATCTTTATATCCCTATGAAGCTTACAGCCGAACAGGTCGTCGAGGTGCTGCGCGCCGCCGGCGAGTCCACGCGTCTGCGGCTCCTGGCCCTGCTGGCGGCCGAGGAGCTGTCGGTGCTGGAGCTGTGCCGCATTCTCGACCAGAGCCAGCCGCGCGTGTCGCGCCATCTGAAGCTGCTGGCCGAGGCCGGGCTGGTCGAACGGTTTCCGGACGGCGCCTGGGTGTTCTATCGCCTGGCGGCCAAGTCGCCCGGCCGGTTCCTGGTCGAGCAGGCGCTGGACCTGATCGACGACGCCGATGTGATCGTCCGGGCCGACGCCGATCGGTTGGCCGCCGTGCGAGCCGAGCGCTCGACCGACGCCCAGGCCTATTTCGCCCGCAACGCCGCGCGTTGGAACGAGATCCGCTCGCTCTATGTCGACGAGGACGAGGTCGAGGCCGCGATCCTGCGCGCCGCCGGCGAAGGGCCGTTCGACGAAATGGTCGATCTGGGCGCCGGCGCGGGCCGGATGCTGACCCTGCTGGGCAAGCGGGCCAGCAACGCCCTGGGCCTGGATCTTTCGCAGCAGATGCTGAACATCGCGCGCGACGAGGTGGCCAAGGCGGGTCTCGCCCGTTGCGAGCTGCGCCACGGCGACATCTTCCGCACCGGACTGCCGGGCGGCTGCGCCGACCTCGTCACCGTGCATCAGGTGCTGCACTACCTGTCGGATCCGGCCAGCGCCGTGGCCGAGGCCGCCCGGCTGGTGACGCCCGGCGGCCTGCTGCTGATCGCCGACTTCGCGCCGCACGATCACGAGTTCCTGCGCGAGGTCCATCAGCACCGCCGTCTGGGCTTCGACGACGTCGAGATCGTCACCTGGCTTCAGGCCTCGGGCCTGGCGCTGGAAAGCAACATCGCCCTGCCGCCCGCCACGGGCGAGGGCCTGACCGTCAAGATCTGGACCGCGCGTCGTCCGCTTCGCGTCGCCGCCGAAAGGACCGCCGCATGACCCTTCCGCCGACCCGCCGCGTCATCGGCCCCGTCGCCCGCGCGGGCGAGCGCACGGACCGCCCGCGCGTCTCGTTCGAGTTCTTCCCGCCCAAGACGCCGCGCATGGAAGAGAACCTCTGGCAGGCGATCACCCGTCTGGCTCCGCTGGATCCGGCCTTCGTGTCGGTGACCTATGGCGCCGGCGGCTCGACCCGCGAGCGCACGCACCGGACGGTCAAGCGCATCCTGGACGAGACCCAGCTGAAGCCGGCCGCCCACCTGACCTGCGTCGGCGCCAGCCGCGAGGAAGTGGACGAGGTGATCCGCGAATATTGGCAGACGGGTGTTCGTCACATCGTCTCGCTGCGCGGCGATCCGCCGCCCGGGGAGGGCGGCATCGGCGGGGTCTATGTTCCGCGTGCGGACGGCTACGCCAACGCCACCGAGCTGACCCGCGCGGTGCGGGCCGTGGCGCCGTTCGAGGTGCTGGTCGGCGTCTATCCCGAGAAGCATCCGGAGAGCCCTTCGATCGAGCACGACATCGACGTGTTGAAACAGAAGATCGACGCCGGCGCGACGCTGGGCATCAGCCAGTTCTTCTTCGATCTCGACGCGTTCCTGCGCTTCGTCGACAAGGTGCGGGCCGCCGGGATCACCATTCCCATCGTGCCGGGCGTTATGCCGGTGACCAACTTCAACGGCCTCAAGACCATGGCCGCCGCGTGCCAGACGGCGATCCCATCGTGGCTGGCCAACCTGTTCGAGGGCCTGGACGACGACGCCGAGACGCGCCGTCTGATCGCCTGCTCGGTCGCCGCCGAGATGTGCGCCAAGCTGCGGGAACAGGGCTTCGAGGACTTCCACTTCTATACCCTGAACCGGGCCGATCTCGTCTACGCCATCTGCCGTGTGCTGGGCGTGCGCGAGGCGACGCCGGCTCCAGCGGAGGCCGCGGCATGAAGCGCGTTCTGATCGCCCTGGCGATGTCGGCCCTGGCCCTGGCGCCAGCGGCCCACGCCGACATGCCGGCCAACTGGACCAAGCCGACGCGGCCCTATCGCGTGGTCGGCAACATCTACTACGTTGGGACGGAGGGCATCTCGTCCTGGCTGATCGTCTCGTCCGAGGGCCATGTGCTGCTGGACGCTGGCCCGAACGCCGAGGTCGGCAAGCAGATCGAGCGCAACATCACCGCGCTGGGCTTTCAGCTGACCGACGTGAAGGTCCTGATCAACACCCACGCCCACTACGACCACGCCGGCGGCTTCGCCCAGTTGAAGGCCGACATCCCGACCGCCAAGCTGTGGATCTCGCGCGGCGACGCGCCGGCGATCGAGCAGGGCCATCATATCGGCGACAACGAGAATGGTCCGACGCCGATGCCGCCGGTCAAGGTCGACAAGACCTTCGGCGACGGCGCCAAGCTCAAGCTGGGCGAGACCGCCCTGATCGCGCACCTGACGCCGGGCCACACGATCGGCTGCACCAGCTGGACCACGGCGGTGATCGAGCGAGGGCGGCCGCTGAACGTGACCTTCCCCTGTTCGCTGTCGGTGGCCGGCAATGTGCTGGTCGGCAACAAGACCCATCGCAACATCGTGGCGGACTATCGCCAGAGCTTCGTCAAGCTGCGCGCGATCCCCACCGACGTCATGCTGCCCGCGCACGAGGAGCAGGGCGACCTGCTGGCCAAGCGCCGCAAGCAGTTGCGCGGCGACCCGAACGCCTTCGTCGACCCGACCGAGCTTGGCCGGTTCGTCGACGCCTCCGAAGCCGCCTTCAACCAGGAACTCGCGCGCCAGCAGGCGGCGGGAGGCGCGCGATGAGAGCGCCCCCTCCGTCTCGCCGCCGCGCGTCGATCCACCTCCCCCGTTTCTCGGGGGAGGATGCAATGATTTCCTCCTCACCCGCGAAGCGGGGGAGGTGGCGCGCCGCGAATACGCGGCGTGACGGAGGGGGCGCTTGCGCTTCGGAGTTCCGCCCATGACCGACCTGTCCATCCGCGCCAATCGCGTCGCCGCCCTCAAGGCCGCCGCCAAGGAGCGCATCCTGATCCTAGACGGCTCCTGGGGCGTGATGTTCCAGAAGAAGGGCCTGTCCGAGGCCGATTACCGGGCCGAGCGCTTCGCCGCCTATAACGGCCAGATGAAGGGCAACAACGACATCCTGTGCCTGACCCGGCCGGATCTCGTGGCCGAACTGCACGACGCCTACTTCTCGGCCGGCGCGGATATCTCCGAGACCAACACCTTCTCGGGCACGACCATCGCCCAGGCGGACTATCACCTGTCGGAGCAGGACGTCTGGGACATCAACTTCGAGGGGGCCAGGATCGGTCGCTCGGTCGCCGACCGCTGGAACGCCGAGAACCCGGCCCGCCCGAAGTTCATCGCCGGCTCGATCGGGCCGCTGAACGTCATGCTGTCGATGTCGTCGGATGTGAACGACCCCGGCGCGCGCAAGGTGACCTTCGACCAGGTCTACGCGGCCTATCGCCAGCAGGTGGACGCGCTGTACCAGGGCGGGGTCGATCTCTTCCTGATCGAGACGATCACCGACACCCTGAACTGCAAGGCGGCGATCAAGGCCATCCTGGACTGGCGCGACGAGGGCCACGAGGAACTGCCGATCTGGATCAGCGGCACCATCACCGACCGCTCGGGCCGGACGCTGTCGGGCCAGACGGCGGAAGCCTTCTGGAACAGCGTCAAGCATGCCAAGCCATTCGCCGTGGGCTTCAACTGCGCGCTGGGCGCTGATTTGATGCGCCCGCACATCGCCGAGATGGCCCGCATCGCCGACACCCTGGTCGCGGCCTATCCCAACGCTGGTCTGCCCAACGCCATGGGGCAGTACGACGAGGAGCCGCACCAGACCGGCCACGCCCTGCACGAATGGGCGAAGGACGGCCTCGTCAACATCCTGGGCGGCTGCTGCGGCACCACGCCGGACCACATCCGTCACGTCGCCGACGAAGTGCGCGGCGTGAAGCCCCGCCAGATCCCCGAACGCCCCAAGGCCATGCGCCTGGCCGGCCTCGAACCCTTCGAACTCGCCTAAGGTCCCGATGTCGATCACCATTCTCTTCGGCGGCGTCAACCGCGAACGCCTCGTCGCCGTGGCCAGCGCCCAGAGCTTGGCGCGCGCCTTGCCGGACGCCGACCTGTGGTACTGGGCGCCGAACGGCCAGGTGCACGCCGCCACGCGCGAGACGCTGCTGGGCCACGACCGTCCGTTCGAGATCGACCTGCCGACCGAGGGCGCGCCGATCGGCGACATCGAGGCCGCCATCGCGCTCGCCGCCCGCGAAGATCGCACGCTGCTCTTGGGCCTGCACGGCGGCATGGCGGAGAATGGCGAGCTGCAGACCCTGTGCGAGGCGCGGGGCGTGGCCTTCACCGGCTCGGGCGCGGCCGCCAGCCGCATCGCCTTCGACAAGCCCGCCGCCAAGGCCGCCGCCGCAGAGGCCGGCGTGACCTCGCCGCTGGGCGTGGCCCTGGACGACGCCGAGGCCGCCCTGGCCCGCTATGGCCGCCTGGTCGCCAAGCCCGCCGCCGACGGCTCGAGCTACGGCCTGATCTTCGTGGACGGTCCGGCTGACCTGGAGCGCCTGAAAGTCGCCGCCGCGACCGAGGCCTATGTCATCGAGCCGTTCGTGGCCGGCCAGGAGGCGACCTGCGGGGTGCTGGAGCGAGCCGACGGCTCGCTGATCGCCCTGCCGCCGGTCGAGATCCTGCCCGCCGAGGGCGTCTTCGACTACCAGGCCAAGTACTTGTCGGCCGGCACCTGCGAACTGTGCCCCTCGACCTTCTCGCCAGAGATCGTGGCGGCGCTGGGCGAGAGCGCGCTCAAGGCCCATCGGGCGGTTGGCGCGGCCGGCTATTCGCGCAGCGATTTCATCATCACCGCCCAGGGGCCGGTCTTCCTGGAGATCAACACCTTGCCGGGCATGACCGCTTCATCGCTCTATCCCAAGTCGTTGAAGGCCGAGGGGATCGGCTTCGAGGACTTCCTGCGGGGGCAGATCGCCCTGGCCGAGGCGCGCGCTCGGAAGGCGGTGGCGGCATGAGACCCGTCTTCGTCAATATCGGCGAACGCACCAACGTCACCGGCTCGGCCAAGTTCAAGAAGCTGATCGTCGAGGGGAACTACGCCGAGGCCCTGTCGGTCGCGCGCCAGCAGGTCGAGGCCGGCGCCCAGGTCATCGACGTCAACATGGACGAGGGCTTGCTGGATAGCCAGCAGGCCATGATCACCTTCCTGAACCTGATGGCGGCCGAGCCCGACATCGCCCGCGTGCCGGTGATGATCGACAGCTCCAAGTGGGAGGTGATCGAGGCGGGCCTCAAGTGCGTTCAGGGCAAGGCGATCGTCAACTCGATCAGCTTGAAGGAAGGCGAGGAGAAGTTCCTCCAGCAGGCCAAGCTCTGCCTGCGCTACGGCGCGGCGGTGGTGGTCATGGCCTTCGACGAGGTCGGCCAGGCCGACACCGAAAAGCGCAAGGTCGAGATCTGCGAGCGGGCCTACAACACGCTGGTGGAGAAGGTCGGCTTTCCGCCCGAGGACATCATCTTCGACCCCAACATCTTCGCCGTGGCGACCGGGATCGAGGAGCACGACAACTACGCCGTCGACTTCATCGAGGCCACGCGGCGCATCAAGCAGATGCTGCCCTACGCCCGGGTGTCGGGCGGGGTGTCGAACGTCTCGTTCAGCTTCCGCGGCAACGAGCCGGTGCGCCGGGCGATCCACTCGGTGTTCCTGTACCATGCCATCAACGCCGGCATGGACATGGGCATCGTCAACGCCGGCGACCTGCCGGTCTATGACGACATCGACCCGGTTTTGCGTGAGGCCGTCGAGGACGTGATCCTCAACCGGCCCCAGCGCGACCCGAACCAGACCAACACCGAGCGCCTGGTCGAGATGGCGCCGCGCTACAAGGGCGAGAAGGGCCAGCAGCAGGTCGCCAACCTGGCCTGGCGCGAGGGGACGGTGAACGAGCGCCTGACCCACGCGCTCGTGCACGGCATTACCGAGTTCATCGAGGCCGACACCGAAGAGGCGCGCCTGGCCGCCGAGCGTCCGCTGCACGTGATCGAAGGCCCGCTGATGGACGGCATGAACGTCGTCGGCGACCTGTTTGGCGCGGGCAAGATGTTCCTGCCCCAGGTCGTGAAATCGGCGCGCGTGATGAAGCAGGCCGTGGCTTGGCTGATGCCCTTCATGGAGGCCGAGAAGGAAGGCCAGGAACGCCAGGCCGCCGGCAAGGTGCTGATGGCGACCGTGAAGGGCGACGTCCACGACATCGGCAAGAACATCGTCGGCGTCGTGCTTCAGTGTAACAACTACGAGGTCGTCGACCTCGGCGTCATGGTGCCCGCCGACCGCATCCTCGACGAGGCGCGCAAGCACAAGGTCGACATGATCGGTCTGTCGGGCCTGATCACCCCCTCGCTGGACGAGATGGTGTTCGTGGCCGCCGAGATGGAGCGCCAGGGCTTCGACATCCCGCTGCTGATCGGCGGCGCCACCACCAGCCGCACCCATACGGCGGTCAAGATCGAGCCCGCTTATCGCCGCGGCCCGACCACCTATGTCGTCGACGCCAGCCGCGCCGTGGGCGTGGTCAGCGCGCTGCTGTCGCCGACCGAGCGTGACAGGACGATCGCCGAAACCCGCGCCGAATACGTCAAGGTCCGCGAGCAGTACGCGCGCGGCCAGACCGTCAAGGCGCGGACCTCGATCAAGGAAGCCCGCGCGCGCGCCTTCGCCATCGACTGGGACGGCTATGCGCCGCCCAAGCCGGCCTTCCTCGGCACGCGGGTGTTCGAGCCGTCGCTGGCGGAGCTGGTCCCGTTCATCGACTGGTCGCCGTTCTTCGCCAGCTGGGAACTGATCGGGCGCTTCCCGCAGATCCTGGAAGACGACGTGGTCGGCCAGGCCGCCACCGACCTCTATCGCGACGCCCGCGCCATGTTGGACAAGGTGGTCGAGGAGAAGTGGTTCGGGGCCAAGGGCGTGATCGGCTTCTGGCCGGCCCAGTCCCAGGGCGACGACATCGTGCTCTATACCGACGACACCCGCACCGCCGAGTTCTCGCGCCTGCACACCCTGCGCCAGCAGATGGACAAGGGCGAAGGCAAGCAAAACGTCGCCCTGTCGGACTTCGTCGCGCCGATCGGGCGGGGGGGCGAC
Source organism: Caulobacter sp. SSI4214 (assembly GCF_012184455.1). NCBI lineage: Bacteria > Pseudomonadati > Pseudomonadota > Alphaproteobacteria > Caulobacterales > Caulobacteraceae > Caulobacter > Caulobacter sp. SSI4214. The sequence continues at coordinate 7,609 of NZ_SZWJ01000120.1, forward strand.
TATGTCGGCGGCTTCGCCGTCACGGCCGGCCATGGCGAGGACGAGATCGTCAAACGCTTCAAGGACGCTGGCGACGACTATAGCGCCATCATGGCCTCGGCCCTGGCCGACCGTCTGGCCGAGGCTTTCGCCGAGTGGCTGCACCACAAGGCCCGCGTCGAGCTTTGGGGCTATGCGAAGGACGAGGACGCCGACGTCGAGCGCCTGATCGCCGAGACGTATCAGGGCATCCGCCCCGCGCCCGGCTATCCCGCCCAGCCCGACCACACCGAGAAGGGCACGCTGTTCAAGCTGCTCGACGCCGAGGCGGCCACGGGCCTGCAATTGACCGAGAGCTACGCCATGACCCCCGGCGCGGCGGTTTCGGGCCTCTATTTCAGCCACCCGAAGGCGCACTATTTCGGCGTGGGCAAAATCGATCTCGACCAGGTCGAGGACTATGCGGCCCGCAAGGGCTGGGACCTCGCCACGGCCGAGCGCTGGCTGTCGCCGATCCTCAACTACGACCCCCTGGCCCGGGCGCGCGGGGCGGCGGCGTGAAGGATGACGGCCCCGGGGCTTGGCCGCGGAGTCAATCCCGCAACACCCAAATCGCGTAACGCCGTGCGATAAATTTCTCTCCGATCCGTCGCGATAAGGATTTCGGCAACCGTTGGTATGAAGGATGTCGGATCTCAGGGGAGCGCGATGGACCGTCGGAACATCGAGTTGAAGATCTTTGGCCTGATCGCCGGCATGGCGGCGGGCATGATCCTGCTCGCCGGTTTCGCCCTGACGGTCGCGACCCGCCACGCCGACGCGCGCGAACGCGACTACGAGCAGACCCTGGTCGGCAATGGCCTGCGCCAGCGCATCGAGGAAATCCAGACCGGCCTCAACCCCTATGTCATCTGGGACGAGGCGATCCACAAGCTCGACAACCAGTTCGACCAGGCCTGGGCCAGCCAGAACATCGGAGCCTCCGTGGGCGGAGCGCTGGGCTACGAGGCCGCGTTCGTTCTGGACGCCGCCGACAAGCCGATCTACGCCCACGTCGCGGGCAAGGACGTTTCTTCGACCACCTTTGACCGCTATGCCTTCCAAGCCTCGAGCCTGGTGAACGACGTTCGGGCGATCGAGAGCGATCCCAAGAAGGTCGCCGCGCTGCACGCCGTCCACAAGAGCCGCGTCGAGCTGGTGCGCGGCGAGCCGGTGCTGATCACCGTCTCGTTGATCCGCCCGGACCTGAAGGCGAGGACCAAGGGGCCGCGCGGGCCGCTGCTGGTCACCTCGACCCCGGTGGCCAAGATCATGGTCAAGGCCTTCTCCGAACGCTTCCTGCTGCGCGACGCGGCCATCGCGGTGGTCGCGGCCGACGCCGTCGACGCCGCGGCCGCCCAATCGGTTCTGGGCCGATCGACCGACGGTCGCCGCATCGTGCTGCGCTGGGTCCCCCGGCGGCCTGGCGCGGAACTGCTGCGTTCGGCGACGCCCATGCTGGCGATCGCCATCCTGGCGGCGGCGATGGGCTCGTTCCTGCTGTTCCGGACCACTCGCCGCGCGGCCAAGAAGCTGTTGCTCAGCGAAGCGGAGGCCAAGCACCTGGCTTTGCACGACCCGCTGACGGGTCTGGCCAATCGGACGCTGTTCACCGACCGCCTGGTTCACGCGCACGCGCTGTTGCGGCGAAAGCCAGGCCATATTGGCGTGCTCTGCATCGATCTCGATCGGTTCAAGGAGGTCAACGACACCTATGGCCACGACGCCGGAGACCAGCTGATCCGCGAGGTCGCTCGCCGGCTGACCGCCATCTGCCGGGACACCGACACCATCTGCCGCCTGGGCGGCGACGAGTTCGCCATCATCCAGCCCGACACCAGCCCGGCCGGCGCCGCCAGTCTGGCGCAACGCGTGGTCGATGGCCTGTCGGGCGAGGTGGACCTGTCGATCGGCCGCGCCGTGCTATCGTGTTCGGTGGGCGTGTCGGTCGTGTCCGACGCCGATCAGGGCCAGGCCGAGCTGCTGCGTCAGGCCGATGTCGCCCTGTATCGCGCCAAGGAGGCGGGGCGTGGCCGTTTCGCCTTCTTCGAGCCCGAGATGGACGCGGCCCTACGCCTGCGAAAGAGCCTCGAGCGGGATCTGCGGGCGGCGCTGGAGCACGACGAACTGACCGTGGCTTACCAGCCTCTGACCGACGCGCGCGGCGAGATGGTCGGGGTCGAGGCCCTGGCCCGCTGGAACCACCCGGAACGCGGCGAGATCTCGCCCGGCATCTTCATTCCGCTGGCCGAGTCCTGCGGCCTGATCGGCCCCGTCGGCGCGGCCGTGTTCCGGCGCGCCTGTTACGACAGCCTGCGCTGGTCGGGTCTGGAGGTGTCGGTCAACGTCTCGGCCATCCAGCTGACCAACCCGGATTTCATCGACGAGATCGTCGCGACCCTGGCCGAGACCAGCGCCCGGGCCGAGACCTTCATGCTCGAGATCACCGAGACGGCCTTGCTGAAGGATGGCGATGGCGTCCACGACGCGCTGCGCCGATTGAAGCGCCTGGGCTTCCGTCTGGCGCTGGACGATTTCGGCACCGGCTATGCCAGCCTGGCCTATCTGCGCCGCCACCCGATCGACAAGCTGAAGATCGACCGGTCCTTCGTGGCCAGCTTGCCGGGCAATGGCGAAGCGATGGCCGTCGCGTCGGCCATCGTCAGTCTGGCCAAGTCCTTGGGTCTGAAGACCACGGCCGAGGGCGTCGAAACCCAGAACCAGATGGACGCCCTGGTGAAGCTGGGCTGTGTCGAATTCCAGGGCTATCTGCTGGGACGTCCGATGCCGGCCGAGGCGATCGCCTCCACGCCGTCGATGGTTCGGGTTCGCTAGCTCGGCAAATCGGGCCCCGCCCAAGGGGAGGATTGCCTGGAACTCAACCCCGCCGCATCTTCTCCGCAAAGACAAGACGGGGAGGAGACCATGCAACAGCCAGGCGTCAGCCGGCGGGACCTGGGCGCGCTCGCGCTTACGGGCGCGGCCTTGGGCGGGGCTTCCTTGGGGCTGTCCAGCTGCCAGGCGCATCGCGACACCGACTTGAAGCCGCAGGGGCGACGGTTTCCGAAGGACTTCGCCTGGGGCGTGGCCACCGCCGCCTTTCAGACCGAGGGCTCCCAGACCGCCGACGGGCGCGGCCCCAGCATCTGGGACCTGTTCGAGAAGGTTCCGGGCCACGTCAAGGACGGCTCGGACGCCACGGTCGCCACCGACAGCTATCGCCGGTTCCAGGAGGATGTCGACCTGATCGCCGGGGCGGGGCTTAACGCCTACCGCTTCTCGATCAGCTGGTCGCGGATCCTGCCGACGGGCGAGGGGACGGCGAACGTCGCGGGGCTGGACCACTACGCCCGGCTGGTCGACGCCTTGCTGGCCAAGGGGATCACCCCTTACGCGACGTTGTTCCACTGGGACCTGCCCCTAGGGCTGCAGGCCAAGGGCGGCTGGGCCAATCGCGACACCGCCCAGCGCCTCGCCGACTATGCCCACGCCGTGGTCCAGCGACTGGGCGATCGGCTGAAGCACTACATCATCCTCAACGAGGCCGCCGTGCACACCGTGTTCGGCCACGTGCTGGGCGAACACGCGCCGGGTCTGAAGGACGCCGGGCTGCTGGGCCCGGTGACCCACCACATGAACCTTGGTCAGGGGCTGGCGATCCAGGCGCTGCGGGCCGCGAGGAACGACCTTCAGGTTGGCACGACCCTGGCGCTCCAGCCGTGTCGGCCGGCCGGCGGACCGCTGGCCTTCTGGAACCGCTTGGCCTCGGATG
>NZ_SZWJ01000121.1:0-10945 GCF_012184455.1 Caulobacter sp. SSI4214
AAAACGCTACCCCACCTTCACCCCCGTCATCGAGATCGCCGCGAACACATCGTCGTTGAAGAAGCTGACCGCCTCGCCCTTGTCGGCCGCGCCCAGGACGTAGAGCAGCGGCAGATAGTGCTCGGCGCTGTTGATCGCGATCTCGGCGTCGGGGCCAAGCTCGCGCCAGTCGATCAGGGCGTCATGGTTTCCCGAGACGATCAGCGCCTTGGCCTCTTCGTTGAAGCGGTCCGCCCAGGCCGGCGCCTCGGGCCGGCGGAAGTCGGCGGCGCGCAGGTTGTGGACGATGTCGCCGCTGCCCATGATCAACACGCCCTCGTCGCGCAACGCCGACAGGCGCCGGCCGGCCTCGTAATGCCAGCGCTCGGGCCGGCCGCGATCCAGCGATAGTTGGACCACGGGAATGTCGGCGTCCGGATACATCGGGGCCAGGACGCCCCAGGCGCCGTGGTCGAGACCGCGCGTCGGATGCTGGACCACCGGATCGGGCGCGAGCAGCGCCGCCACGCGCGCCGCCAGGGCCGGATCGCCGGGCGCGGCGTAGCGGACGTCGAACAGCGCCCGCGGAAAGCCATAAAAGTCGTGGATGGTCTCGGGCGTCGCCGAAGCGCTGACCGCCGAGGCTCCGCGCGTTTCCCAATGGGCGCTGACCATCAGGATCGCGCGCGGGCGCGGCAGGTCCTGGCCCAAGCGGCGCCAATCGCGGCTCCATGCGTTGTCCTCGATGGCGTTCATCGGCGAACCGTGGCCGACGAACAGGACGGGCATTCGGGGCATTGAACCACCTATTGATAACAGAACCTGTTGCAGATAGGTCTCGCGACCTCTTACCGCAAGACGATCGTCCGGTGACGTCTTTTCGGTCGGCGCGCGCTTTGTTATGGCCAACCGCGTGACCGTTCCGCTTCCCCAGATCCCGGGCCAGATCCCGGTGTCGGAGCTGCTTGTTCCGACCGAGCCGGCGCCCGCCGTCGAGCGCGGACCGGCGGCGCCGGAGGCGGCCGTCCCGGCGCGGTCGGAGCGGGAGATCGTGCGCGGCGGCGCGCTGGACTTCCTGCGGTTCCTGGCCTCGCTGCTGATCGTTCTCTACCATTATGGCGCCGAGAGCCCGATCCGGCTGGAGCTGTTCGCCCAGGTGTTCTCGCGCGGCTTCCTGGCCACCGATTTCTTCCTGATGCTGTCGGGCTATGTGCTGGGGCGCGCCTATGGCCCCTCGACCCTGTCGGGACGGCTGAGTCCGGCCCGCTTCTGGGCGCGCCGCGCCGCGCGGGTCTGGCCGGGGCATCTGGTGGTGCTGGCCATGCTGGCGCTGCTGGTCCTGACGCTGAACCTGATCGGCACCGACGCCCACAAGCCCAGCCGCTTCATCTGGAGCGAGCTTCCGGCCCAGGCCCTGCTGATCCACGCCTGGGGCTTCCCCAGCGACGGCTGGAACCTGCCCAGCTGGTCGCTGTCGGCCCTGATCGTCTGCTACGCCCTGTTCCCGTTCTTCTGGCGCGCCGTCGACAAGGTGCGCCGCCCCTGGATCCTGCCGCTGATCGGGGCGGCGGTCATGGGCGGGTTCGAGATCCTTGCCCGCGCCGTCTTCCACCATCCGCTGCCGGACCTGCAGTTCCAGTACGGCGTGGTGCGGGCCCTGCCGCTGTTCGCCCTGGGCGTCTGCCTGGCGCGCGCCGTCGACATGCGCTGGCCCTCGGAGGCGATGGCCAAGATCCTGCTTTGGGGCGGGGTCGCCGTGCTGGTCGTCACCCAGCCGCTGGACCGCTACGCCCTGCCCGACGAGTGGATCTTCGACGTCCCGTCCCTGGCGGCCATCGCCGCGATCGTGCTGGGCGCCGGCCGCCTGCCGGTCAAGCGTCCGCGCAAGTGGATCGAGGAGGGCGCCAAGCTGTCGTTCGCCCTGTTCATCACCCACATCTTCGTTGGCGTGGCCTATTGGAGCTTCGTGCACCGCCTGATCGAGACCCGCCCGATCGACATCCGGCTGCAGTGGGTGATGTGGGTCGCCGGCTTCCCGCTGGCCTATGGCGCGGCCTGGCTGTTCCACACCTTCATCGACCAGCCGCTGCAGAACCGTCTTCAGCCCCTGCTGCGGAGGTAGGCGCGCGCCTTTGTCCATTGACGGAGGGAGACGTTGAAGCGGTCGCCTTCAACCGTTAAGGCCTTCGGCATGACCCGTCATATCCCCCTGCAAGGCGTCGAGAACTTCCGCGATTTCGGCGACTACGCCGCCGGCGCGGGGCGCGTCAGGAAGGGCGTGCTGTTCCGCGCCGCCCACCAGGCCGAGGCCACCGACGCGGATCTCGAGATCCTGGCGTCCCTGGGCATCGTCACCCTGGTCGACCTGCGCCGCCCCAACGAGCGCGAGCGCTCGCCCTCGCGGCGCTGGGCGGGTTTCTCGGCCCAGGTGATCGACAACGAGATGGGCGCCACGGGGCCGGACCCCTGGCTGGAGTTCCTGAAGAGCTCGGACCTCTCGGAGGCCTCGATCCACGGCTACATGGACGAATACTATCGCCGCCTGCCGTTCAAGGAGCGGCACATCGACCTCTTCCGCCGCTTCTTCCTGGCCCTGGCCGAGGGCAGGGGGCCGGCGCTGATCCACTGCGCGGCCGGCAAGGACCGCACGGGCGTCCTGGCGGCGCTGACCCACCACATCGCCGGGGTCGCGGACGACGACGTCATCGACGACTATCTGCTGACCAACGACCCCACCCGCTTCGACCGGCGCGGGGCGATCTTCATGGACCATATCGAGCAGGCCACCGGCCGGCGCCCGACCGAGGCGGCCATGCGCGCGGCCATGGGCGTGGAGGCCCGCTACCTGGCGGCCGCCTTCGCGGTGATCAAGCAAGAGCACGGCTCGCTGGACGGCTATCTGGAACAGGCGATCGGGCTGGACGCGCCGACCCGCGACAAGGTGCGGGCGCACATCCTGGCTTAGGACGCTTTTCCCGCGCCCGCCGTTTCCATCAAATCCTTAAGGTGACAAACGAGCGTTTAAGGTCCAGCCTCGTCTCACGACCCCGCCAGAGGGTCGAGTTCATTAGGATGTGGCATGAGCGAGTTGGCGGGCGCGCCTCCGGGCCTGAGTGATGTCGTCGCCGATGACGTGCTGGTTCCCGCGCCGCGAAAGCGGCTGTCCAAGAGCGCGCTCAGCTGGATCCTTCACCAGGGCACGCGCGATCCCTACGTCATCCTGGTCACCATCTACGTCTTCGCGCCGTATTTCTCGCGGGTCCTGGTCGGCGATCCGGTCAAGGGCCAGGCGGCGGTCGCCGACATCTCCACCGTCTATGGCGTGCTGACCGCCCTGACCGCGCCGCTGCTGGGCGCCTCGATAGAGCGCTATGGCCCGCGCAAGCCGCTGATGGCCCTGGTGCTGGCGGTGATGGTTCCGATCCTGTTCGCCCTGTGGCTGGCCAAGCCGGGCGGCCCGCCGGTCGGATTGATCGGCCAGGCCCTGATCGTGCTGGGCGTGGCCTATAACTGGGGCGACGTCACCAACAACTCGCTGCTGTCGCGCGCCGCCGAGAAGGGGCAGGAGCCGGTGCTGTCGGGCCTGGGCTACGCGTTGGCCAACGGCCTGTCGGTCTCGCTGCTGGTCTTCGTGATGTGGGCCTTCGTGCTGCCGGGCGTCGTCCCCTGGTCGTTCGTGCCGTCCGCGCCGCTGTTCGGCGTCAACCAGGCCGAGCATGAGCCCAGCCGCCTGGTCGGGCCGCTGTCCGGGGCGGTGATGCTGCTGGGCGCGATCCCGTTCTTCCTGTGGACCCGCGACGCCCCGCGCACCGGCGAGACCATCCTGGGCAGCCTGAAGGGCGGGGCGAGGCTGATCGTCGACACCTTCGGCAACCTGAAGGGCCACGCCGAGCCGGCCAAGTTCCTGGCGGCGCGGATGCTGTACTGCGATGGCATGACCGCGCTGCTGATCTTCGGCGGCCTGTTCGCCGCGGGCCTGATGAAGTGGGGCGAGCTGGAGATGCTGGCCTACGGCGTCACCTTGTCGATCTTCGGCGTGCTGGGCGGGCTGATCGCGCCATGGCTGGACAAGACCGTGGGGCCGCGTCGCGCGGTGCAGGTCGAGATCGCCGGCTGCATCCTGGTGCTGATGGGAACCCTGGGCATGGGGCGCGAGAAGATCCTCTACCTCTGGACCTGGGACGCGGCGACCCATCCGGCCGTCTGGAACGGCCCGCTGTTTCGCACCCTGCCCGAGCTGATCTATCTGGGTCTCGGGATGTTGATCGCCGTCTTCGTCACGGCCCAGTACGCCTCGAGCCGGACGCTGCTGGTGCGCCTGGCTCCGCCGGACCGCATGGCGGCGTTCTTCGGCCTGTTTTCGCTGTCGGGCACGGCGACCATGTGGCTGGGTTCGCTGCTGGTGGCGCTGGCGACCAAGGTCTTCCACAGCCAGGTGGCCGGCTTCATCCCGATCGCCGGACTGCTGGCCCTGGGGCTGCTGGGACTGTTCACGGTCAAGGGCGGCGGGCGCGCGGAGGCCTGAGGCGGGGGCCAGCGATCAGTTGGTCTGTGACCAGAGCACCGAGTCCGACTTGCGCGGGCGCAGGTAGTAGGTGCGATAGAAGTTCAGGGTCCGCGGCATCACCAGCTTGATCGGCGAGGTGTAGGCGTAGCTGACCTTGGCCATGATCACGCTCTGGCTGGCGGGCAGAACCCCGGTCGGAACATTGCTCAACACGGCGTTCTGAGCGGGGCAGTTGGGCATCGAGGGCGTGCTCGGCTGGCTCCAGGCCACCGTGTCCTTGCCCGTCGCGTCGGACACTACGCTGGCGACGCACATCTGCAGTCCGGCGGTCGGAAACGGCGCCATGATCGTGTTGCCGATGTTGAAGATGTCGCCGATCATCGTCGGACCGGTCTGGGTGCTTTGCGCCACCAGGTCGCCGATGGTCGAGGCGACGTTCGAGGCGCGGCGCTGGGCCATCATCGCCTGGGAAAGCTCGGCCAGGCCGCAGTACATGATGATCAGCACCGGCGCGATGAAGGCGAACTCGACGGCCGCGGCGCCGCGACGATCGCGCCAGAAGGCGAGCGGCTTCTTCCTCGCCCCCGCCTGGGTTGTCCTGGGCGCGCTCATTGGCTGTAGGGTTCGTTGCTGAAGGCGGTGGCGGCGTAGATGATCCGCTTGCCGTTCGCGTTTTGCAGGCCGGTCGGCAAAAGCGGCGTGATCAGCGGCCAGCTGTAGTAGGCGCGGATCAGCACGATCGAGCCCGCCGTGCCGGGATTCCAGCTCATGGTGGTCGGCACGGTCGTGTTCGAATTGGACGCGTTGCTGGAGGCGTAGTCCGCATAGGTGCGCACGTCGATCGACAGCGCCGAATTGCAGTTCGAGCCCAGCCAGCTCATCTTGGCGCAGACGGCGGTCTTGAAGCTGGCGGCGGTGCCGCTGGCGGACTGGACCTGGCCGGTGCGGATCGTGCGGCCGACATCGATGATGGCGTTTTCCAGCGTCAGCGAGACCAGCAGCACCAGGCCCAGCTCGATGATCCCGAAGACCAGAAGCAGGAAGGGGCCAGCCACGAGGGCGAACTCGACGGCGGTGGCGCCCCGCTCGCCGCGCGCGAAACGGCCGGCCAGGCGAGCCAGCCGTTCTTGGGCGCGGACGATGAAGAAGCGCGGACTCATGCGGTGCCTCTAATGATCGCGCGCACGCTAGCGCGAGATCCTCACCAAGAGGTTAGAGGCGCCGTGATCAGGGCGTGGGCGCGCCGGGCGTGGCCGGCGTGGCCGAGGCGGCGGCGGCCGGGGTCACGCGCGTGCACTGGCTGGCGCAGGCGTAGCTGGAGGCCGTGGAGCCTCGGTAGACGGTGACGCCCGTGGGGCCGACCTCGGAAACGACGATCAGGCGTTCGGCCAACGGACGGCCCTCGGGGCTGAACACCATCAGGCTGGTGACGCCCGGACGCTTGCCCAGAACGACCAGGGTGCGCTGGTTGACGAGGCTGACGTCGGCGACGGTCGGATCGCCGAGCACGATGTCGCGCGCCGCGCCGCCGAGATTCAGGTGCGTGGCCTGACCGGCGACGACCGGCAGCTCCGTCGAGGCGCCCGCCAAGGGGACGATTTCGGCCGCGGCGGCGGAGCCCGAGAGGGCCAGGACGAACACGAAAGTGGGCAAGAAGCGGCGCATGAAGGGTTTCCGATCCCGAGTGCGAACCGGTCCAGCATCGTTTTTTTTGGTCAACAAAAGACTAATAACCGCTCGAAGGCGTCAAAGCGACGCGGCGGAAAATCCTTGAATCAGAAGGCCTTGCGCCTCGCTGTTGGGCTCGTGGTTAAGAATAGATAACGGTAAATACAAATAAACCAAAAGAAAATCGGCAGAAACTATTCGCTGTTTACTGGCCATTAAGTGGGCTCGGCGAAATTGATCGTGTTTTCGGGGGTGAGCAAGTCGAACGGCTTGAGAGCCTCAATCAACTCAATCTGGTTTAGGAGACCAAGTCATGACCAAGTTCGTTACTCGCTTCCTGAAGGATGAATCGGGCGCCACGGCTATCGAATACGGCCTGATCGTCGCTCTGATCGCCGTGATCATCGTCACCGCCGTCCAAACCCTGGGTCAGAACGTCCGCACCGCGTTCAGCAAGGCCGGCAGCGCCGTGTCGACGGCCAACTCGGCCACCTAAGCCGAACCGTCGCACGCTCGAAAAGAGAAGGGTCGGGGCCCATGCCTCGGCCCTTTTCTTCTTTTTGGGCTTCCCGTCCGCCCGCCGTTTCGGCGGTTTTTTTCATGGCCGCGCGAGACCGGCGCGGGAAACCATTGCTTCACCGGTCCGCGCCACAATGCCCCGGTCGAAAGGGAGGCGTTTCGCCCATGCAGGCCGTCCAGATCTCGCTGCTGCTGGTTTTTCCGGCCCTGGCCATCGTCGGGGCGCTGAAGGACCTGACCAGCTATACGATCCCCAACTGGATCTCGCTGGCGCTGTTGGTCGCCTTCGTCCCGGCCGCCCTGGTCTGTGGCGCGTCGCTGGCCACCATCGGCCTTTGCCTGGCCGTCGGCCTGGGCGGGCTGGTGATGGGCATGGGCATGTTCGCCGCGGGCTGGATCGGCGGCGGCGACGGAAAGCTGTTCGCGGTCTGCGCGCTTTGGCTGGGCTGGCCGGCGGCGCTGCCCTTCATGCTCTATACGGGCCTGGCGGGCGGAGCCGTGACCTTCGCGATCCTGGCCCTGCGCTCGGGCTGGCTGGCGCCGGCCGTGGCCGGCGCGCCGGGCTGGGTCCGCAAATTGGGGACGACCAACGGCGACCTGCCCTATGGCGTCGCCATCGCCATCGGCGCCCTGGCGGCCTTCCCCGAGGGCGTGCTGGCCCGCGGAATCCTGGGTTGAGCCGACTTCGGTCCTGAATCGCCGCGCGACAGGCTGTCGCGCGTTTCCCGAGCGATTGGCGAAAAACTTTTAGCGGACGTTAACCATACGCGGGCCAGCATGAAGCGTGGCCAGAACGGCTGATTGACGAATCCCGCGTGCTTGCCGGACGGCGACCGTGGGCTCTCCGAAGAGTTTTTCGCCCGCGCCATGAGTCCCGTTCGCCTCTTGATCATCCTGATCGCCGCCGTCTCGGCCATCGGCCTGGCCGTGGTCCTGCAGCGCGCCCTCGGCGGCAAGCCGGTGGCGCCGGTGCTGACCCGCGCCGCGCCCGCCGCGTCGAACAAGCCGATGACCCAGGTGCTGGTGGCCAAGCGCGACCTGCCGGTCGGCACGCGCCTGGTGGCCGCCGACGTGGCCTGGCAGCCCTGGCCCTCGGACACCGTCAATGGCGCCTTCATCACCAACGGCGCGGCGCCGGCCAAGCCGGATGGCAAGGTCGCGGAGGTCAAGGCGCTGGCCTCGGTCGCCGCCGACCAGATGATCGGCGCCGATCCCGCCAAGGTGATCGAGGGCGCGATCGTGCGCGACCCGATCCTGAGCGGCGAGCCGATCACCCCCCGCAAGATCGTCCGCGGCGGCCAAGGCGGCTATCTGTCCGTCGTGCTCTCGCCCGGCAAGCGCGCCATGTCGGTGCCGGTCAGCTCCGATACGGCCGTGGGCGGCTTCATCCTGCCCGGCGATCGGGTGGATGTGTTGTCGACCCACGACATGACCGCCATGGACGCCTCGGGCGGCGGAGGCGGCGGCGGCAAGATGACCGTCTCCGAGACCGTGCTGCGCAATATCCGTGTCCTGGCGCTGGATCAGTCGACCGCCGCCGAGAAGGACGCCAAGTCGATCGTCGCCACCACCGCCACGCTCGAGGTCGGGCCGGAGGAGGCCGAGGTCCTGGCGCACGCCAAGGCCAGCGGTCCCATCGCCCTGGCCCTGCGCGCCTACACGGACCTGGCGGGCCCCTCGGGCATCTCCGAGCGCCAGGCGGAGCGCGGCGACTCGAGCGCCGTTCGGATCAACCGTGGCGGTCAGACCACCAGCGTTTCGGTGACCCCATGAGCCGTCTTCCGTCCCCCAAGTCCGTCTGGCTGACGGTCGCGGCCTCGACGCTGCTGGCCCTGAGCGGCGTCGCGCCGGCCCAGGCGGACGGTCCCGTCGAGGGGTCTCACGTCTATCGGCGCCCGGCCAGGATCGCGACCCGTCCGGCGCCGCCGCCGGCGCCCGCCCCGGTGACCTACGCGCCGCCGGCCGCCGAGCAGGTGACGCGGATCTTCATCACCGCCGACCAGACCGCCGTGACGGTGGAGCTGGCCAAGGGCAAGTCGGCGATCATCGAGCTGCCGACCGACGTCCGCGACCTGCTGGTGACCAATCCGACCGTCGCCGACGCCGTGCTGCGCGACAAGCGCCGCGTCTATGTGATGGGCGTCAGCGAGGGGTCGACCGACGCGGCCTTCTTCGACCCGGCCGGCCGCCGCATCCTGTCGCTGAACATCAAGGTCACGCCGCCGGTCGACCAGTTGGCCGACACCCTGGCCCGGGTCCTTCCCCAGGCGCGGATCAAGGTGGACCCGATCAAGGACAGCGTGGTGCTGAGCGGTCTGGTCCGCAGCGCCGCCGAGTCCGACGCGGCCTCGCGCATCGCCGCGCGCTATGTCGGCAGCGAGGACAAGGTGCTGAACATGCTGGCCGTCGCCGGCAAGGACCAGGTGACGCTGCAGGTTCGCATCGTCGAGGTGCAGCGCAACGTCATCAAGCAGCTGGGCGTCAACCTGAACGCGGTGCTGGGCCAGTTGGGCCAGAACCAGTTCTCGCTGGGCTTCTCGCCGACCTATGGCGTCAACGGCAGCCTGCTGGGCGGGATCACGGGCGGCTACAAGCTGGACACCACCAAGCAGCCGGAAATGATCGTGCCCTGTGTGGCGGGGCTGTCGGGCACCTGTAATCAGGTCGTGCACGACAAGGTCTTCACGACCTATGACGCCAAGGGCAATCCGATTACCGGCGTGAACGGGGACACGGCCACGGTCCAGACCACCGCCGGCAGCAAGGCGGTGAACCAGGCCACCGGCATGTTGCAGGCCTTCGAGCGGGTGGGCCTGGTGCGCACCCTGGCCGAGCCCAACCTGACCGCCGTCTCGGGCGAGGCGGGCCATTTCCTGGTCGGCGGCGAGTTCCCCGTGCCGACCGGCACCGACGCCACCGGCAAGGTCTCGATCGAGTTCAAGCCCTACGGCGTGGGTCTGGGCTACACGCCCGTGGTCATGTCGGGCGGCCGCATCTCGCTGAAGATCTCCACCGAGGTCTCCGAGCTGACCAGCCTGGGCGCCTATTCGGTCAGCGGGGGCAGCGGCAGCTCGTCGTCCCTGACGGTGCCGGGCCTGAACGTCCGCCGCGCCGAGACCACGGTCGAGCTGCCGTCGGGCGGCTCGTTCATGATCGCCGGCCTCTTGCAGCAGACCACCAAGCAGACGATCGACTCGCTGCCCGGCATGACCTCGATGCCGATCCTGGGCTCGCTGTTCCGTTCGCGCGACTTCCTGAACGGCGAGACCGAGCTGGTGATCATCGTCACCCCGTACATCGTCGATCCCACCAAGCCGCAGAATCTCCAGACCCCGGCCGACGGGCTGAGGATCGCCGACGACATGAGCACGGTCCTGCTGGGGCGGCTCAACAAGGTGGTCAAGGCGCCGGCCGGCGCGAACGCCGGGCGCGCCTATCAAGGCCCCGTGGGCTATGTGATCGAGTAGGGCGCAACCATGACGCAGATGTCCCCCGTCAAGACCGTCCTGAAGACCGCGCTGCTGGCCGCCACCGTCGCCAGCCTGGCCGCCTGCGCCTCGACGTCGCCCGACCAGGGGCCCTCCAAGACGGCGCGCACCGAGACCGAGCAGTGGATGGACCGCGTCAAGGTCAGCTCCGCGCCCGACGAAATCATCCTGGCGCCGCACGCCGCCGGCCTGTCGGCCAATCAGGGCGCGGCCCTGGAGGCCTTGGTCGATCGTTGGCTGGACGCGGAGGGCCGCGAACTGGTCGTCACCGCCCCCAACGCCTCGGGCGCCATGGCCAGCCAGATCCGCGACCGCCTGATCAGCCTGGGCGCGCCGTCCGCGCGCGTGCGGATCGTCGGCTTCAACCCGACCGGTCCGGATGACAACACCATCCGCGTCGGCTTCCTGCGCTATGCCGCCGAGCCGATCAAATGCGGTCAGGCCTGGGAAAACCTGACCAGGACCCGCAAGAACGAGGCCTACGAGAATTTCGGTTGCGCCATCGCCGCCAACCTGGCCGCCCAGGTCGCCAATCCCGAGGATCTGGTTCATCCGCGCGGCATGGATCCGGCGGACGCCGGACGCCGAGACACGGTGTTCAAGAAGTACCGCAAGGGGGAAACCACCAGCTCGGCCAAGGATGATCAGGGCAGCGGCGCGATTTCGAAGGCGATCCAGTAATGCGGCCGACCGACAGCGACCCCTTCGATCTGGGCTTCGACGCCGCCGACGAGTTCACGACCGGGGCCTCGGACCCCTGGCGCGCGTCGGCTCCGCCGTCGCT
>NZ_SZWJ01000122.1:0-10647 GCF_012184455.1 Caulobacter sp. SSI4214
GTCGGTGCTGTTCAACCCGCCGGCGGCGCGGATCGAGAGCCCGCCGCCGGCCGCCGAGACCGGCTGGTGGGGCGTCCAGGACCTGGCCCAGGGCGTTTTCGTCGGCTCGGCCATCGGCCTGCGCGCCGACCTGATCGGCCCGGTCCCCGAGGACGACGCCAAGCTGCTCAAGCGCGACCTGATCTGCCTGACCGACGCCCAGGCCGCGTTGAAGACCGCTGCGTTCGGCGAGATCCATGTGCCGTTCAGCTTCTGGAACCTGACCACGCCGTCCTCGCAGGACGCCTATCGCGGCCGCCTGTCGCGCTACCCGCTGGACCAGCGCCCGCGCCTGTGCGCCACGGTCTACGGCACGCCGCGCGAGGCCTCGATGGGCATGCTGCAGCAGGCCCGCGCCTTCCTGAAGGGCGGCTTCGCCCTGATGGACGTCCGGATCACCGACCCGACCTTCCCGATCCAGAGCCTGTCGCCCGATCTCGTCGACAGCATCACCCTGGTGCTGTCGGGCGAGACCGAGCAGGCGCGGCTGAAGCAGATCCTTAAGTTCGTCGAGCGCAAGGCCGGCTACGTCGCCAAGGGCGTCCGCCAGGCGGTGGCCAATGTGACCTCGGCCGTCGAGCTGGAGGCCTGCAAGGTCGCCGGCGTCGCCCGCGTCCAGGGTCCGATCGTCACCGACCTGCTGGACAAGCCGGTGGACGGCCCCGAGGCGGCCGAGCAGGCCAAGAACGCGGCTTGAGATTTCCGCCTTTTGGGGCGCTTGACCCTCACCCCGCGTGAGCCCTGAGTGATCGTCCCATCGAGAGGGAAGGTCACTTGAGCGTCTACACGGTCAAACAGATGGCGAGGCTGTCCGGCGTCTCGGTGCGCGCGCTGCACCATTACGACGCCATCGGCCTCCTGCGCCCCCGCGCCGTGGGGGCCAACGGCTATCGCTACTACGACCGCGAGGACCTGCTGCGTCTGCAGCAGATCCTGTTCCACCGCGCCCTGGAAACGCCGTTGAAGGACATCCAGGCCGCCTTGGACGATCCGGGGTTCGACCTCGCCGCCGCCCTGCGCGCCCACCGGGTTCGCCTGGCGGCGGAGGCCGAGCGCTACGCCCGGTTGGTGGACGTTGTCGACCGCACCCTCGCCGACCTCGAAGGAGAGCAAGCGATGGACGACAAGCAGATGTTCGATGGGTTCACGCCGGAGAAGCAGGCCCAGCACGAGGCGTGGCTGATCGACCGCTATGGCGACGACCGGGCCGGGCAGATCATCGCCGGCGCCAAGGCGCACATGGCGACAATGACCAAGGGCGACTTCGCCGCGCTTCAGGCCGGGGCGGCGACGTTGGAGGCCGACATGGCCAAGGCGTTGAGTCAGGGCCTGCCCGCTGACAGCGACGCCGTGGGCGCGATTATGGGGCGCTGGTGGGCCTGGATCGCCAAGGGCTGGAATCGTGAGCCGACCGCGGAAGCCTTCGCGGGCCTGGGCCGGGTCTATCTGGAGCACCCCGACTTCACGGCGCGCTACGAGGCGATCGCGCCGGGGCTGACGGAATACCTGGCCGAGGCGATGCGGGTGTTCGCGGAGAGGCGGTAGAGATCCTCCCTCGCATCGCGGGGCGTCTTCTACCGCCGCCCGAACAGCTTCTCGATATCGGCCAGCTTCAGTTCCACATAGGTCGGGCGGCCGTGGTTGCATTGGCCGGAGTGGGGGGTGGCCTCCATTTCGCGGAGCAGGGCGTTCATCTCGGCGCCGTTCAGCCGGCGGCCGGCGCGGACGCTGCCGTGGCAGGCCATGGTCGAGCAGACCTCCTCTAGCCGCTCCTTCAGGGCCAGGGCCGCGCCGTTCTCGGCTAGGTCGTCGGCGATGTCGCGGACCAGGGCGGCGGCGTCCGTCTTGCCCAGCAGGGCGGGTGTCTCGCGCACCAGCACCGCGCCGGGGCCGAAGCTTTCGATGACGAGGCCGAGGCTCGCCAGCTCCTCGGCGCGGGCGACCACGCGCTCGGCCTCGGCGGGGTCGAGGTCGACGACCTCGGGCAGCAGCAGGGTCTGGCGCGCCACTCCGCCGTCGGCCATCTCGCGCTTCATGCGCTCGTAGACCAGGCGTTCGTGGGCGGCGTGCTGGTCGACGATGACCATGCCGTCGCGGGTCTGGGCGACGATGTAGGTCTCGTGCACCTGGGCTCGCGCCGCGCCGAGGGGATAGTCGATCGGGTCGAAGGGCGCGCTGGCGACTAGATAGTCCGTAGTCGGATGAGTGTCGAAGCCGCCCGCGCCATAGGCCTCGCGCACGACCTCGGCCAGCTCGCCGCCATAGGAGGGCTCGACCCTGGCCGACACTTCGCTTAGCCCCGGCAAGTCCATCGGCCTCTGCGTCGGCGGGGTCCAGCCGCCCTCGCGCCAGGCAGAGAAGCCCGCTGGCGAGGGACCCGGCTGATAGCCCGGGAACGGGCTCTGCTGGGCGCGGATGCTGTCCAGGGCCTGGGCCGCGACGGTGGTCGAGGCGCGGTGGCCCGCGCCGGCCAGGGCGTGGCGCAGGGCGCCGACGATCAGGCCGCGCACCAGGGCCGGATCGCGGAACCGCACCTCGGCCTTGGCCGGGTGGACGTTGATGTCGACCTCGGTCGGGTCCAGCGTGACGTAGAGCGCCGCCGTCGGGTGGCGGTCCCGGGCCAGGAAATCGGCATAGGCCGCGCGCAGGGCGCCTTGCAGCAGCCGGTCGCGCACCGGCCTGCCGTTGACGAACAGGTACTGGTGGGCGGCGTTGCCCCGATTGTAGGTCGGCAGGCCCGCGAAGCCCGCCAGCCGCACGCCGTCGCGCGTCTGGTCGATCTCGATGGCGTTGTCCTGGAAGTCGCGGCCCAGCACGGCGGCCAGGCGGGCGAGGCGTCCCTGAGGCCCCGGATGCTCGGCCGGCAGGCGCAGGATTCGCCGCCCGTCGATGTCCAGCGAGAAGGTGATGGCCTCGTGGGCCATGGCCTGGCGCTTGATCTCCTCGGTGATCGCCAGGGCCTCGGCGCGTTCGGACTTCATGAACTTCAGGCGGGCGGGCGTGGCGTAGAACAGGTCGCGCACCTCGATCCGCGCGCCGTGCGGGCCGGGGAAGGCGGCGGGGGCGACGTCGCCCACGCTGCCGCCCTCGACCAGGATCGAGAAGGCGTCGGCCTGGCCTCGGGCGCGGGAGCTGATCGACAGCCGCGCCACCGAACCGATCGACGGCAGGGCCTCGCCCCGGAAGCCCATGGTGTGGATGCGCAGGAGGTCCCACAGCCCGTCCTCGTCCGGGGCCAGCTTGGAGGTGGCGTGGCGCTCGATGGCCACCGGCAGTTCCTCGGCCGTGAGGCCGCAGCCGTCGTCGGCGACCAGGATGCGGGTCAGGCCGCCGCCGTGGGCCTCGACCTCGATCCGCGTGGCGCCGGCGTCGATGGCGTTGTCGACCAGCTCCTTGATCGCGCTGGCCGGCCGCTCGACCACCTCGCCGGCGGCGATGCGGTTGACGGTCTCGGGCGGCAGGCGGCGGATGGTCATCAAGCGGACTTTCGGGCGGAGCGCGCCGGCGGGACGAGCGCCACCATTGCCACTCCTTAATTTGACCGGCCGGACGGCGGTCGGCCAAGCAAGGACGGTCGACATATTTAGCGCGATTCCGCCGCCGTTCGAGGAACAGCCCTCTTGATCTCGCCCCGCATCATCGCCGCCGGCCTGACGCTGTCCCTGTTGCTGTGCGGCTCGGCCTTGGCCCAGGTTCAGGGCAAGAACGAGGTCTCGATCCATCAGACCAAGCCGGTGGACCTGACGCCGGTCGACAGCCAGGCTAACCTGGTCGAGGAACTGATCGTCAACGCCCGCCTGCCCGGGCCGGCCTGGTGGAAGGTCTCGGACGCCGACACCACCGTCTATGTGATGGGCATGCCGGCCTTCGTTCCCGAGAAGCTGGACTTCGACGACTCGGTGCTGCGGCGGCGGCTGGATGGAGCCAACGTGCTGATCATTGGCCAGCAGCCGGAATTCCGCGTCCTCAGCATGCTCGCTCTGATCCCCGGCCGGGGAAAGCCGTTCCTGATGGACCGGCCGATGCGCGAGACCCTGCCGCCGGAGCTGCGAGCGCGCCTTGAGCGCCAGCTGGTCGCCCAGAAGAAGCCGCTCAACGACTTCGACGACATCAAGCCCGCTCTTGCCGGCTTCATGATCGCCGAGGGGCGGGGCGGCAATGTCTCCATGACGCTGGACGCACTGACCGATCGCGTTCGCGACCTGGCCAGGAGCAAGGATCTCAAGGTTTCGCCGCGCATCAAGAAGCTGAGCGGCTACGATCTGATCGGCATGGTCAAGTCGCTGGCCGACGCGCCGCCACCCTTGCAGGAGCTCTGTCTGGACGCGGGCCTTCGCCAGGCCGAGAACGGTCTGGCCAGCGTCCGCGAGACCGCCGAACAGTGGGCGCAAGGCCAGGTGCGCGAGGTCGTCTCGGCCGATCGTGGCTTCCAGCGCTGCCTGGCCTCGACGCCGTGGATCGCGCGCCAGTTCAGGGACGGCCAGGACGACGCCGTGGCGGCGATCACCTCGGCCCTGAAGAAGCCCGGCAAGGCCGTGGCGATCATCGAGCTGCGCGCGCTGCTGTCGACGGACGGCGTGCTGGACCGCCTGCGGGCCAAGGGCTTCACCGTAACCGCGCCTGAATAAGGTCAAGCTTCCGCCATGGCGGCGCGCCACGGTTGAGCCGAAACAACGGGAGGCTGAATGCGCGCGTTTCTGACAGGCTTGATGCTGGCGGGGATCACCGTCGGGGCCCAAGCCCAGGCCCAGACGATCGACGACCCTCAGGCCAATGTGGTCGAGGCCTTGGTGGTCAGCGCCAAGCTGCCCGGCCCGGCGTGGTGGCGGGTCTCGGACGGCGACACCACGATCTACGTGATGGGGATGCCGTCCATGCTGCCCAAGGGCCAGGCCTGGGACAAGACGGTGCTGGAGCGTCGCCTCGACGGCGCCTTCGCGCTGCTGACGCCGCCCGTCTGGCAGGCCGGGCTAACCGACATCCCCGCCATGCTGCGGCTGCGGGGCAGCCTGAAGGACGACGGCGCCTGGACGGCGCGGGCCCCGGCCCTGGCGGCGCGCACCCAGCACGCCTGGACCGCCGTCGACAAGAACGACGACGGCTGGCGCAAATGGAAGCCGCTGTTCGTCGCCCTGCAACTGAACGGCAAGGCCAACAAGCAGGCCCAGCTGCAGATGTCCGAGCCGGACCGGACCATCGAGAAGCTGGCGCGCGAGCGGCGGGTCAAGGCGCGGCCGGCGGCGGTCCATAAGGCCATGCCGATGCTGAAGTCCCTGGTGCGCGAGAACAGCGAGGCGGCGGGGCTGACCTGCCTGTCCGAGACCCTCGACGCGGTCGAGGCCGGCTCCGCGCCGGCCCGGGCGGCGGCCGACGCCTGGGCGCAGGGCCGGGTGAAGGACGCCCTGGCCGCTCCGCGCAGCGCCGAGCGCTGCGAGCTGCTGCTGCCGGGCGTCTCCGATCTGAAGCGCCAACTGGTCGACGACGAGGTTGAGGGGCTGACCGACCTTCTGAGGACGCCCGGCCATGCCGTGGCGATCTTCCCGCTGCGGGCCCTGGTCGCCGAGGGCGGGGTGCTGGACAAGCTGCGGGCGAAGGGGATCACGGTTCGGACGCCGGGGGACGGGTAGGGGCGCTTCCGTCGCGAGGCCGAGGACAACCTGTTGAGCATCCACAGCTAGAGCGTGTCCCGCCAGGGGCGCGGGGTGGTCGTCGGGCCAAGCTCAGCCCTTGCGCACGATCCGCGCGGCGGCGGCGTGGAAGCCGGCCTCGGCCTCGGCGGAGTCGGCGACGGCCGCGTGGCGGTCGCGGGCGACGCCCATGTTGCTCTTGGCGTAGCTCTCCGAGACCTTGCGGGCCTCCTGGGCGCGCAAGGCGGCGTTGGAGGCGGCGGTCTCGTGCCACTGGGCCAGGGCCTCGGGCGTCAGGTCGCCGGCCGCGTCGGGATGCGGCGCCACCTCGCCGAAGCCGATGGCCACGAAGCCGTGGATCACCCCGCCATAATCCTCTTCCGACAGCAGGAAGGTGATCTGCCGCTCCTCGACCTGGCCGGTGTAGTCCTGGGTGTCGGGCTCGAACTCGCGCAGCACCAGGATGTCGCCGACCTTGAAGTCGCGGTCGTTGCGACGGATCTCGAAGCGCTTTTGGCCCGACCGCACGGCGGCGAAATATTTGGGCCAGGTCTTCAGGTCGTGGCGGTTCATGGCGGGCGGACTTTGTTCTTGAAAAGCGGAGCGGGCGGTTCTGCCGAGCGGAGCCTAGCGCGGGGTTAACAGCTCAAACATATCCCCAATTCCGATTTCCCCGGCGAATGCCGGGGTCCAGGTTCATCCGGACCGGCTGGGGCGAACGCGCCATCGGCCTGATAAGCCTCCGAAGCGCTCGCGGGTTCGATCTGGGCCCCGGCGTTCGCCGGGGAAATCGGCTTTATTGTGTCACGCGTCGACGCACAGCCGGACGATCTCGGCCCGCAGGTCCGGCATCCCCAGGCCCTTTTCGGACGAGGTGGCCAGCACGCGGGGGAAGGCCGCCGGGCGCTTGGCGATGGCCTTGAGCGTCTCGGCCACGACCTTGTCGACCTCGGCGGGCTTGATCTTGTCGGCCTTGGTCAGGACGATCTGATAGGACACCGCCGCCTCGTCCAGCGCGTCCAGCGCCTCCAGGTCGACCTTTTTCAGGCCGTGGCGGCTGTCGATCAGCACATAGACGCGCTTCAGGTTCGGACGGCCGCGCAGATAGGCCCGACCCAGGTCCTGGAACTTGTCGGCGATCGAGCGCGAGACGCGGGCGAAGCCATAGCCGGGCAGGTCGACCAGCCGCACTGTCTCGGCCAGCAGGAAGAAGTTGATCTCCCGCGTGCGGCCCGGCTCGTTCGAGGCGCGGGCCAGGTATTTCTGGTTCACCAGGCCGTTGATCAGGCTGGACTTGCCGACGTTGGAGCGGCCGGCGAAGGCCACCTCGGGCAGGTCCGCGGACGGCATGGCGTCCATGCGCACCGCGCCCATCACGAACGAGACGGGTTGGGCGAAGAACACCCGGGCCCGCTCGATTTCCTCGTCGGTGAAGATGGGATCGTCGCTCATCAGGTCGCGCTTGCGGTCTTGCCCTGCAGGCGCGCCAGGATGCGGTCGATCGGCGTCTCCACCTTGTAGCGGCGCATGATCACGTACTGCTGGATGATGGTCAGGATGTTGCTCCAGCACCAGTAGATCACCAGACCCACCGAGAACTGCGACAGGGTGAAGGTGAAGATGATCGGGAAGAACTGGAAGATGCGCTGCTGCATCGGATCGCCCGCCGGCGGGTTCATCGACTGGGTCAGCCACATGGTGAAGCCGTACAGCAGCGGCCAGACGCCGATGTGCAGGTTGCCGTCCAGGAAGCCGCCGATCACCGGCGCGGTCGCCGGGTCCCAGGGGATCAGCTTGAACAGATTGAAGATGGTGCTGGGGTCGCGGGCCGACAGGTCGTGGATCCAGCCGAAGAACGGCGCGTGCCGCATTTCGATGGTGACCGTCAGCACCTTGTACAGCGAGTAGAAGACCGGGATCTGGATGAAGATGGGCAGGCAGCCCACCATCGGATTGATCTTCTCCTTCTGGTACAGGACCATCATTTCCTGCTGCTGCTTGGCCGGATCGTCCTTGTGCTTGGCCTTCAGCTTCTCGACCTCGGGGGCGATCTTCTTCATCTTGGCCATGGACTCATAGCTCTTGTCCGCCATCGGATAGAGGATGAGCTTGAGCACGACGGTCAGCAGCATGATGGCCAGGCCGAAGTTGCCGACCAGCTTGTAGAAGATCTCCAGCACATTGAAGATCGGGCGCGTGAAGAAGCGGAACATGCCCCAGTCCACCGCGTCGTCGAAGCGCGGGATCTCGGCCTTGGGGTTGTTCCAGAACTGCCAGATGGCCGGCGGCGTGGTCTTGCCGTACTCGTACTGGCGCAGCAGCGGCACGGTCTTGGCGCCGGCGAACAGGCGGGTCGTCTGGGTCAGGGTCGCGCCCGGGTTCAGGGCCTGGGTCGGACCGACGAAATTGACGTCATAGATGTCGGCGCCCGGCGCGGCGGTGACGCGGTACTGCGCCTTGATCGTCTGGTCCTGGCCCGGGATCAGGGCCGCAAGCCAGTACTTGTCGGTGATGCCCGCCCAGCCGCCGGTCGAGTCGAAGCTCTCCAGCGGATGGTCCTTCTTCCACGCGCCGTACTTGGACAGCTTCAGCTCGCGCTTGTCGCCCGCGCCCAGCACGCCGATCGCGCCCTCGTGGACGATCTGGGTCTTGCCCAGCTTGTCGGTGATGCCCTGGCGCTGGACGCTGGCGTAGGGGGCCAGCTGGAAGGCCGCGGCCCCGTTGTTCTTGACGCTGTCGGTCACGGTGAACATCGCGTCGGCGTCGACGGCGATCACGCGGGTGAAGACCAGGCCCTGGCCGTTGTCATAGGTCAGGGTGACCGGCGAATTGGGACGCAGCACCTGGCCCGGCGCGGCGGTCCAGACGGTGCGGCTGTCGGGCAGGCCCGGCAGGTTGGCGCCGGCCCAGCCGAAATCGGCGAACCAGGCGTGCTCGGCGCCCTCGGGGCGGAACAGCTCGACCGGCGGCGAGCCCTTGTCGGTGGTCTCGGCGTACTTGCGCAGCAACAGGTCGTCGATCCGCGCGCCCTTCAGGGCGATCGAGCCCGACAGCGAGGGGGTGTCGACGGCGATGCGCGGGCTCTGGGCCTTGGCCGCGTCGCGCGACAGATGCAGCGGCGCGGGATTGCCGCTGGCGTCCAGGGTCACGCCGGCCTTGGCGGCGGTCTGGGCTTCGGCGGCCTTCTTGGCCTGAAGCTCGGCCTGGGCGCGCTTCTGCTGCGGACCCAGGACGAGGAACTGGTACCCGATCAGGATCACGAACGCGACGGCGATGAACGCCATCGTGTTTTTGTTGTCGTTCTGCTGCATGGAGCGCTTAACCGGAAACTTTGAGATCGGGTTGTTGGGAGGCGGCGGATGTGGACGGCGCGCCGGGGCGGGGCCGGGGAGGCTTGGCGCCCCCGCGATCGTACTCGGCGGCGAGGCTTATCAGCGCGGTTTTGACGTCGTCAAGCAAACGCCCCCATTCACGCGCGCCGGTGCCGCCGCGCGCGATGAACACATAGTCGTGCGAGGGGCGCGCATGAAGGGGCAGGACCAGCCGCGCGGCCTCGCGCAGGCGGCGCTTGGCGCGGTTGCGCTCGACGGCGCCGCCGATCTTCTTGGTGGCGGTGAAGCCGACGCGGACGACCGGGTCCTGGTCCTCGCGCTTGCGCATCTGGACGAAGACCGCCCCGCGCGACAGGGCCGGCGCCTTGGCGGCCAGCAGGAAGTCGGGGCGTTTCCGCAGGCGCTCGAACTTCAGAGCGGACGGCGTCTCAGCCATGAAAAAAGCCGCCTTTCCGGCGAGAACCTGAGATCAGGTCTGGGGAAAAGGCGGCTTTGATCATCGTCTTGCCTCCCGAGGGAGGAAGAGAAATTAGGCGGTCAGGCGCTTGCGGCCCTTGGCGCGGCGACGCGCGACGACCTTTTGGCCGTTCTTGGTGGCCATGCGCGCGCGGTAGCCGTGACGGCGGGCACGCACGAGCTTCGACGGCTGGAAGGTGCGCTTCACGACGTGGCTCCGAAATGCAAAAACGTTGAACGCGAGACATCAGGTCCCGCGAGTGAGGGGCGGTGGATAAAAGAACGGGCGCGGGATGTCAACCTGAGTCGGTTCAGAGGGTTACGGTTGTTCGCCACGGCCGTTTCCCAACCTCTCCCGTCATCCCGCGCTTCATGCGCGGGACCCATGGTTCAGCTCACGCGTGAGAGCTTCGTTCCGCACGGAACCTGCGGCGGACAAATGGGTCCCGCGCATAAAGCGCGGGATGACGGATAAGGGGGCGTGGGAAAGCTCATGGCGCGATCACCGCCTTGCCCACCACCTTGCGATCGGCCAGCAGATCGAACGCCTCGCGCCAGCGCTCCAGCGGCAGTTCGGCGTGGACGTGGGGGCGGATGGTCCCTTCGTCGGCCATTCGCCAGATCGCCTCGCCGTTCTCGCGGCCCTTGTCCGGGAACTGGCGGCCGTACTCGCCGGCCCGCACGCCCATGACCGAGAAGCCCTTGATCAGCGGCATGTTGACCGAGACCGTCGGGATGCGGCCCGAGGTGAAGCCGATGATCAGCAGCCGCCCGTCGAAGGCGATGCAGCGCACGCTCTCGTCGAAGACGTCGCCGCCCACGGGATCGTAGATCACGTCGGCTCCCCGGCCGCCGGTAATCTCTTTCACGCGCTCGCGGAAGCCCGCGCTGACATTGACCACGGCGTCGGGGGCGTACAGCGCCTGGACTTGGGCCAGCTTGTCGTCGGAGGCCGAGGCGGCGATGACGCGCGCGCCCAGGGCCTTGGCCAAGTCGACGGCGGCCAGGCCCACCCCGCCGGCCGCGCCGTGGACCAGCACCCACTCGCCCGGCTCGACCCGCGCGCGGCGCACCAGGGCGACGTAGGCGGTCAGATAGGCCGCGCCATAGGCGGCGGCCTCGGCGAAGGACAGCCGCGCGGGCTTGGGCTTCAGGGCGTCGGCCGACAACACGGCGTATTCGGCGAACCCGCC
>NZ_SZWJ01000123.1:0-10367 GCF_012184455.1 Caulobacter sp. SSI4214
CCCGTCTCGCCGGTGCGCAGGCTGGCGCTGATCCACCACAGGCCCGCCTGCGGCAGGGTGACCTTGAAGGCCCCGTCCGGGCCGGTCTTGGTGGTGATCTCGCCGACGGGCTTGGTCGCCCAATGATCGTAGCCGCGCATCACCGTGACCTCGACGCCGGCGGCCGGTTTGCCGTTCAGCAGCAGCTGGAAGGTGGCCGGTTCGGTGGCGACGACGTCCGAGGGATGGGTCACGGGGACCATCTCCAGGTCCTTGCCGGTCGGTTTCAGGGCCTCGCGGGTCGGCTTGTCGCGCGTGACGAAGGTCTCGTTGCGGCTGACATTGCGGATGGTCTTCAAGTCGGCGGCCCCGGCCGGAACCTGCTTGGCGAAGTCCTCGCCCGTTCCGCGGAAGCGCTTGACCTCGCCGTTCTCGGTCCAGCTGGCCATGACCATGGTCGAGACCGAGGCGACCTTCCAGGTGCCCGGCTTGTTGACCTGCACGTCGAAGGTCGAGCGGAACTTGCCCTGCGAACCGTTCTGGACCTGGTCGGCCGCGCCGTCGCTGGCGATCACCTGGATCGAGGTCAGGGCCAGCGGGCGCAGGTCGGGGAAATAGAGCTCGTCGGAGCTGGCGGCGTCGAACGTCACCCAGGCGTTGGAGCCCGAAAGCGTCGTGGTCGACGGCATCACCCAGTTGCGGGCCGCCTGGGCCGTGACCGGAGCGATGGCGGCCGCGCCCAGGGCGACGACGGCGAGCAGGCGGGTCTTGAGGCCCATGGCGCGGTCCTTCCTCACTTCACGGCGACGGTGACGGCGCCCAGCTCGGACGCGCCCTTGGCGGTGCCGGGCTTGCCGGGCTTGCCCCAGGTGAAGGGCACGCGGACGGTCTCGTGACCGCCGGCCTCGCGGGCGGCCTCGACCACCAGCACGTACTGGCCGGGCTTGAGATCCTTCAGCGGGGCCTTGGCGGCGCTGAACGTCACCTTCTGCGGACCCGGCGCGTGGGTGGCGCCGCTGATCCCGTCGGCCGGGAAGGTCATTTCGCGGCCGGTCTTGCGCCACCATTGGCGCATGTCCTTCAGCCACTTCTCGTGGTTGGGCTTGTACCAGACCGCCAGGGTCTGGGAGGGCGCGGCCGCGTCGGTCGGGTTCTCGATCCAGATCGACACGAAGGGCGCGTGGTACTCGGCCACCGTCAGGCGCGGGATGTCGAAATTGACCGAGAGGTCGGCGGCCGAGGCCGGGGCGGCGGCCCCCACGGCGGCGCCGGCGAAAGTCAGCAGGGAGATCGAACGCTTCACGGTGGCTGCCTCAAAGGTGGACGAACAGGATGACGAGGATGACGGGGATCACCAGCCCCAGCCCGACCAGCGGCCAGGTCAACGGGCGCGAGCGGGCGTGGAACTGCAGCAGGATCAGGCCGGTGATCGTGAAGACCACGCAGGCGCCCGCGAAGATGTCGATGAACCAGCCCCAGGCCTTGCCGGCGTTGCGGCCCTTGTGCAGGTCGTTGAGCAGGCTGATGGCGCCGCGCGTGGTCTTCTCGTGCTCGACGGCGCCGGTCGCGCGGTCGATCGAGACCCAGGCGTCGCCGCCGGGCCGGGCCAGGGCGATATAGACCTCGTCGGCCGACCACTCGCCGACCTGTCCGGCCACCTCGGCGCCGACGGCCTTGGCCAGGAAGGGCTCGAACGGGGCGGGCAGGGGGCGCTTGCCGGTCTCCGGGCCCTTGGCCAGCAGGGCCAGAAGATCGGGCGGCAGGGTCGACTTGCGGTCGACGACCACCGGCTTGGCCTCGATCTGGCTGGCGTGGTTCAGCGTGAAGCCGGTCACCGCGAACATCAGCATTCCGATCAGCGACACGGCCGCGCTGATCCAGTGCCACTGGTGCAGCTGCTTGAGCCAGAAGGAACGGCGGTGCTGGTCGGCGGCGGACTTCACGAGCGCTTTTTCACGAGAACCTCGGTGACGGAGGCTCGTCCATACTTGAGAACGAATTGCAATAGCAAGAGCGAAGGCAAAACCTTTCGCTTCCGAGCGGGCCGCACTCGTAGGGATCGATTGTTGCGGGCCTATTGCGCGCCGGCGGGTCGAGCGGTCAAGGGGGCGCCGCGCGCCAGGGCCCCCAGCAGGGCCGAGGTCGCCACCGGCTTGCGCAGAACCGGGCCGCCGTCGACGTCGGGGTCCTGATAACCGGTCAGATAGACGAACGGGATCAGGCGGCGCGACAGCGCCCGCGCCACCGGCGTCACCGGCTGTCCGCCCAGATTGACGTCCAGCACGGCGCGATCGATCAGGGCCGCGTCCACCAGGTCCATCGCCTCGGCGATCGTGCCGACCGGGCCGACCACCACGGCGCCGGCGGCGGTCAGCACCCGCGCCAGCTCCATGGCGACCAGGGCCTCGTCCTCAACCACCAGCACCCGCTGGTCGCGCAGCGCCGGAACGTCCTCGGTCGACAGTCCGGGCCGATAGGGCGGGGTGCTGTCGGCGGCGCGAGGGTGGGCGCCGCCCTGGATGAACAGGCTGGCCTCGAGCCCCTCGGGCCGCCAGTCGATCGCGACGCGCGAGCCGATCTGCTTGACGGCGCTCTGGATCAGCGTCGAGCCGAAGCCCCGCCGCGTGGGCGCGGCCACCGGCGCGCCGGTCTTCTCGCGCCAGACCAGAGTCAGGGTCTGGCCGTCCAGCCAACGCCAGGCCACGGTCAGGCGACCTTCGGGACGGGCCAGGGCCCCGTACTTGCTGGCGTTGGTGGCCAGTTCGTGAATCACCAGCGCCATCGACTGCGCCGCCTGGGCGTCGATCAGCACCGGCGGGCCCTCCAGAACCACCCGCTCGCCGCCGTCAGCGTCGTAGGGCTCCAGCTCCTGCCGCAGCAGGTCGCGCAGGTCGACGCCGCTCCAGCGGGCGGTGGACAGCAGGCTGTGGGCGCGGGCCAGCGAGCCGATGCGGCCCGAAAGGGCCTGGACGTACTGCGCCTTGCTCTCGAACGGCGTCAGCTGGGCCAGGGACTGGACGACCGCCAGCACGTTCTTGGCGCGGTGGTCGACCTCGCGGATCAAGAGGCGCTCGGTCTCGGCGGCGCGCGCCAGGGCCTGGTCGGAGCGGGCGCGCTGGCTGGCGCTCCAGATCAGCTCGGCGACGTCGGCGACGAAGGCGACATCGTCGGCCGAAAAGGCGCGGGGCGCGTCATGGGCCACGAACATGAAGGCCGACAGCGCGCCGGCCTTGACCAGCGAGATCGTCAGGAAGGACCGCACGCCGATGGCGGCGTAGGCCTCCAGCACGTCGGGGTCGTTGGTGCGCGGGTCCAGGGCGACGTCGCCGACCGTCACCGTGCGGCCCGCGTGCATGTCGACGCTTATCGCCGGGCCAAAGTCGCCGAGCCGCAGTCGCCGGCCGCCCAGAAGCCCGACCCCGCTTCGCGGATCGCCGTCGTCGGCGATGATCTCGGTCATGTCGGGCTCGGGCAGCATCTCGCCATAGCCGGCGCGGCCGACGCCCAGTTGCGCGGTCAACAGGCGGGCGGCGATCTGGGCGATGGCGATCGGATCGGGCTCGTCGCGCAGCGTCTGGCCCAGATCCAGGAGGACGGCCCGCCGACGCTCGCCCGCCAGGGCGCGCGCCATTTCCGCCTCGGCCGTCTTGCGGTCCGAGATGTCGGTGATCAGCGCGTAGTAGCCGAGGATCTCGCCCGTCGGCGCGACGTCGGGGACATAGCGCGCCTCGATATGGCGCACGCCCGCGCCCTTGTAGTCGACCTCGCCCTCGAAGGTCAGGCTCTCGCCGGCCATCGCGCGGGACACGTGCTGGCGGACACGGGCATAGGCGTCGTCGCCCAGCACCTCGCGCAGGGTCTTGCCCTCGATCTCGGAGCGGTCGACCCCGAACCAGTTCTCGTAGGCGCGATTGACGAAGCGATAGCGCTCGTCGCGATCGACATAGCTGATCAGGACCGGCACGGCGTCGGCCATCGCCGCGGAGAGGACGGAACGTCTCTCCGACGACGGGTTGCGCGACAGGGCTTGGTCGTCCTGGGACATGCGCGGGCGACGCTCGATCCTCGAAAAAGGGAGAAAGCCAACCTGACACGCCGAGGTCGATCAGGCGGTGAGACAAACGGTCGCATAACCGGTTTTCACGTCCCGTGTGGCCGACTCAGGCGGCGTCGTCTTGTCGAAACGTGACGACCAGAACGTCGCGAACCGCCGGGGTCGACTCGTCGCGGGGGCGGATTGGCGTCACCCCGTGCAGCACGCGGCGATCGTCCAGGAAGACGGCGTCGCCCGGCGCGGTCAGGGTGAAGGCGCCAAGGCTGGTCCCGTCCGGCGCGTAGATGTCGGTGACGCCGCTCTCGACGTTCCGGCGATCCACCAGCATGACGATCACCCAGTCGACCCCGTCGCGGTGCGCGCCCTCGGGCGTGGGCAGGCCCGCCTCGCCGGCCTTGGCCTCGATGCGGAACTGATGCAGCTCGACGTGCCAGGGGGCGGCCGGCGAACCGAACAGCGACAGGCCGGCGGCGATCAGGCCTTGGGTCACCGGGTGGTCGGCGATGGCGTCGGTGACGGGCTCGAACCAGCGCTGCACGCCGCCGTTCAGCGGGTTGTAGTCGCGGCTCTGCCAATGCGGCTGGTGCGGCTTGCGCGCGACCGCGCCGGGCCGGGCCGAGAACGCCGCGAACCGTCGCCGACGATAGCGGCCGCCGTCGGCCATGAAGGTGTCGAGGCCCAGGTCGTTCCAGCTGTCGGCGAAGGCCTTCCACTGGGCGATCGCTTCGTCGCCCAGCAGCGCCTTGGTCTCGTCGGCCTCGAAGCGGATGAAGCCGTCCGCCGCCAGCGTCTCGCGCGCGCTCAAGCGACCGCGTCCGGACGGAAGAACAGACCAAGCTTCAGGCTGGCGGCGATGCGCTCGGCCTTCTGGCCGACAATGGCGGCGCGCGGGGCGTCGAAGATCTCGACGCAGGTCTGGTGGAACAGGTTCAGCCAGGGCGTGAACAGGCCCTCGGTGACGCCCTCGACCGATTGGTGCGCGACCATCGGCTGGCCCTTGTAGCGGCCGGAGGCGTTCAGCACCGACGACCAGAACGCCTTCAGCGTCGACAGGTGGGCGGGCCAGCCGTCCTCGCCGATCGCGGCCTCGAAGATCGGACCCAGGCGGTGGTGACGACGGACGCGGGCGTAGAAGGTCTCGACCAGGCGGTCGATCTCGTCGTCGGTGAACGTGGCGGCGTCGGCGCGGGCCAGGGCGCGGTCTGAAGCGGACATCGCCGCGATATGGGATCTTCCGCTCCGGGACTGAACCCCGGGACGATCAAACTTGGCTTTCGATTGTTACTTAAGGGGGGTCATTCCTCCCCCGCGACGCGGGGGAGGTGGCCCAGAGGGCCGGAGGGGGCAAGCTGGACGAATGCCGCGTTCGCCCCCTCAGTCACTTCGTGACAGCTCCCCCGCGTTGCGGGGGGAGCAACTTATCTAGCCCCTAAACCACCGTCAGCGTCGCCTTCTTCAGGTCGACGGAGTTCGGCCCGACCAGGATCGAGAAGTCGCCGGGCTCGACCACGCGCTTCATGTCGAGGTTCCACATCCACAGATCCGACGGCTTGATCTCGAAGCTCACCGTCGTCCTGGCGCCGGGCGCCAGGGTCACGCGCTTGAAGTGCTTGAGCTCCAGCACCGGACGGGTCACCGAGGCGGCCTCGTCGTGGACATAGAGCTGCACCACCTCGTCGCCGGCGACCTTGCCGGTGTTGGTCACGTCGACCTCGACCTTGACGCTCTCGCCCTGGCCGATCGTGGTCTTGGCCAGGCGCGGGGCCGAGATGTCGAAGGTGGTGTACGACAGGCCAAAGCCGAACGGATAAAGCGGGCGGGTGTCGCCGCCCAGATAGCCGCGACGGGCCGTGGGCTTCCTGTTGTAGAAGATCGGCAGCTGGCCGACGTCGCGGGCGATGCTGACCGGCAGCTTGCCGCCCGGATTGGCGCGGCCGAACAGGATGTCGGCGGCGGCGTGGCCGGTCTCCTGGCCCAGGTACCAGCCCTCGATGATGGCGTCGGCGCGCTCGGCCAGCAGGTTGATCGACAGCGGACGGCCGTTCAGCAGGAAGACGATGGTCGGCTTGCCCAGGTCGAAGATCGCCTTGGCCAGGTCGTTCTGCTGGCCGACCAGGTCCAGGCTCTCGCGGTCGCCCAGGTGGTTGTCGGCCCAGGCCTCGCGGCTGGTCTGCTCGTTGTCGCCCAGCACCATGACCACGACGTCGGCCTTCCTGGCGACCTCGACGGCCTCGGCGATCAGCTTGGCGTTCACGGCGGGGTCGGTGAAGTTGACCTTGTCCTGGGCCCAGACGCGCTGCTCGGTGATCCGCACGGCCTCGGCGTAGTCCAGCTGGAAGCCCTGGGCCTTGGCCTCGGCGGTCAGGCCCTCGAGGATCGACACCACGTGACGCGGCGTATCGGAATAGCCGCCGATCGGCGTGTTCTTGGCGTGGGTTCCCAGCAGCGCCAGGCGCTTGATCGTCTTGCCGTCCAGCGGCAGCGCGCCCTTCTGGTTCTTCAGCAGCACGACGGCCTTGCGGGCGGCTTCGCGGGCCAGGGCGATGGCGTCCGGCGTCGCGGTCTTGGCGTCGGCGGTCTTCTCGTCGCAGTAGGGGTTTTCGAACAGGCCCGCCTGGAACTTCATCTCCAGCACCCGAGCGACGGCGGCGTCGACCTCGAACTGGGGAATGCGGCCTTCCTTCACCAGTTGCGGGATCAGGGCGTAGGCCTCGCCGTCCGGCAGCTCGACGTCGACGCCGGCGTGCAGGGCCATCACCGCCGTGTCGGCCAGCTTGTCGGTCAGCTTGTGGCGGGCGATCAGTTCCTTGATCGCGAAATAGTCGCTCTGGACCGAGCCCTTGTAGCCCCACTCCTCGCGCAGGACCTTGGTCAGCAGCCAGCGATTGGCGTGCGAGGGCACGCCGTCGATCTCGTTGTACGACGGCATGACGGCGCGCACCGGCAGCTCCTTCACCGCGCGCTCGAACGGCGGGAAGAAGTTCTCGCGCAGCGTGCGCTCGGCGATCTGGGCCGGGCCGACATTGGTGCCGTTCTCGGGCTGGCCGTGGCCGGTCATGTGCTTGAGGGTGGCGAAGACCTTGTCCTTGGCCAGCGGCAGGGTCGTCCCCTGGAAGCCGCGAATGGCGGCCAGACCCATCTCTGCGCACAGGTGCGGGTCCTCGCCATAGGTCTCCTCGATGCGCCCCCAGCGCGGGTCGCGGGCCACGTCGACCACGGGGGCCAGGGCCATGTTCGAGCCTCGGGCGCGCATCTCGCGGGCGGCCACGGCGAACACCTTCTCGGCCAGCTCGGGATCGAAGGTCGAGGCCAGGCCGATGGCCTGCGGGAAGCTGGTCGCGTCGCGGGCGACATAGCCGTGCAGGGCTTCGTCGTGCATCAGAAGCGGGATGCCCAGGCGCGTCTTCTCGACGGCCCACTTCTGGGCGGCGTTGGTGTAGCGGGCGGTCTCCAGGGCGTCGCGGCCGACCGCGCCGTCATCGGCGCCGGCGGCGGCGTCGACCACGGTCGCGGGCTTCATGCCCTTGCGGTCGGTCGGGCGCGAGATCTGGCCCAGGCCGTTGGGGAAGTTCCTCGACGCTTCCTCGGCCGAGAACTCGCCGTTGGGGCCGTGGATCTTGGCCTTGGTCAGCCAGATGCCCTGCAGCTGGGCGGCCTTTTCCTCCAGCGTCATCCGCGACAGCAGGTCCTGCACCCGCGCGTCGATGGGCTGGGCGGGATCCTTGTACAGCGGCTTGCCGCCGGCGCTCTTGGCGGCCTTGTCGGCGGCGCGGGCCAGGGCGGGCATGGCGGCGGCGGACAGGGCCGCGAGGCTCGCGCCGAACAGGCGGCGGGTGAGGGTGGCGGTCATCTGGTCGTTTCCCCCTTGGACCCGTCCGGGACAGGTCCTCGATTCACACTTGAAATCGCGATGGCGTCGTCGGCGGTTTCGAGACCGCGCTTGGCGCCACTATGGGGGTAGTTGTCTGACCACTCAAGACAGAAATGGTACCGGTCTCATTTAGCCGGCGCCGCGCTTGGGTCCGCGCCGGACTCCAGACGTGAAAAAGGACCCGCTCAGGAGGGGACGGGTCCTTTTGGTACGCGTTCAGGGGGAATGAACAGGCGGGAGATTGACACAAGTGTCCGCCGCCCGCCCTTGTCCAAATCGTCGCAGGTCGCGATGAGGTCGAGACCTGCCCAAACCGTTACTTGCGCGGCGTCAGGATGTCGCCGAGACGGTCCGGAGCGGTCGCGACGCGCTCCAGGCGCGGGTAGCGCAGGCCGCCGCGATAGTCGATCTTGACCGTCTTGTAGCGGCTTCCGTCCTTGATCAGCAGCTCGACCAGCGGGCCGTCGGCCTTGGCGGCGGCCTTGACCGCGGCCTTCAGCTTGTCGCCCTCATAGGCCTCGCCATTGACCGCCACCACGGTCAGGCCCTGGGTCAGGCCGGCGTTGAAGGCCGGGCCGCCCCACTGCACGTCGGTCAGCACGCCGTCGGCGCCCACCGACAGGCCCAGCGAATAGGCCAGGCTCGTGCCCTTCGAGCGGGCCTCGGCCGTCTTCATGAACTCAGTGGGCGTGTCGGTATAGACCAGCTTGTAGCCGCCGCGCTCCAGGCCATCCAGCGGAGCCTTGGGCTGGACCTCCTGGATGCGGGTCTTCAGGAAGGTCGCCCAGTCATAGGCGTAGACGCCGTTCAGCGCGGCGACGACGTCGTCGAAGGTGTAGGTCTTCTCGTTCCAGGCCCCGTTGTCGACGCCGAAGAAGGCCTTGGCGAAGTCGTCCAGCGACTTCTTGCCGCCGGTCTTCTCGCGGATCAGCGTGTCGGCGTCCAACCAGACCAGCTGACCTTCGGAATAGTAGTCCTCGCTGCGCTGCCAGCTGAGCCACGACAGCGGCTTGCGGTTGGCGATGATCGGGTCGTTGGTGGTGTCCTGCACCGGACGCCAGTCGCGGCCGCGACGGTTGTCGTAGGTGGCGGCCGTGGCGGCGATGGCGTCCATCGCTTGCTGCTTGGTCAGGAGGCCCGAGCGGGCGGCCAGGACGTAGCCCCAGTACTGAGTCTGGCCCTCATAGACCCACATCATGCTGTCGCGCATCGGCACGTTCAGGTTCGGGGTCCACAGGTCGGCGGCGCGGCGGAACTTGCCGTTCCACGAGTGGGTGTATTCGTGGGCCAACAGGTCGCGGCCGACGAACTGCTTGTCCCATTCGTTGAAGTACTTGGGCGAGACGCCGTTTTCCGACGAGCGGTGGTGCTCCAGGCCGATGCCGCCCAGGTTTTCGGACATCGCGACCAGGAAGTCATAGTGGTCGTAGTGATGCGAGCCGTAGAGCTTGTAGGCCTGCTGGACGAGGTCCTTGTGGATCTGGATCTGCTCGGGCTTGGCCTCAAGGTTTTCGGCCTTGTCGGCGACCAGGTTCAGGCGCACCGGAACCGGGCCGGCGGGATCCAGCTCGATCGACTTGAAGTACTTGCCGGCCATCATCGGCGAGTCGACCAGCACCTCGACGCTGGTCGGCTTGAAGGTCGTGACCTGGCCGTCGCTCTTGGCCGTCTCCAGGGCGGTGGCGAACTTCCAGCCTTCGGGCAGCTTGATGCTGGCCTCGATCGGGATCTGGCGGGTGTAGTAGCCGGCCGGATACATCACGACCTGCAGCCATTGCAGGTTCAGCATCTCGGGCGTCACCTCGATGCGGCCGACCTTGCCGTTCACGGCGGTCAGGAACTGGTAGCTGAGCTTCAGCTCGGTCGTGCCGGCCGGGACGTCGACGTGGAAGGCGTGGACCTCGACCACGTCGCGCGTCCACGGGATGCGCTTGCCGTTGGCGGTGACCACCAGGCCGGCCAGCTTATCCAGGTCGTTGCGCGGCGAGTGGCCGCCGGGCACCCACTGCGGATAGTAGAAGACGAAGTCGCCGGCCTTGTTGACCGGGATCGTTGTCGTGACGTTCCAGATCTTGCGGTCCAGGTCCGTGGCGTCGACGGCGATCTTCAGCGGGCCGACATAGGGGACGTCGCGCGGAGCGGCGATCGCCGGGGTCGGCGGCGCCGACTCCGGAAGAGGGACGCTCTGGGCCAGAGCGGCGGTGGCGGCGAGAGACAGGACCGAGACCGAGAAGAACAGCGCTTTCACGAAACACCCCAATGCGGCGCGCGGGTTCGCGTCCCGCGACGAGAAGTCGGGATGTTTGTGGCGTCATCTCTCGCTTGTCGAGGACAAGTTGGCCTTCGAACGCGGAAGGTTGGTGATCGGACGGGTTTCGTTTCGGGCCTGAAACGAAGCGGCGTCCCGGTAACGCGAAAGCGAGGCTCCCCCGCGACGCGGAGGAGCCTTTGGCCTTCCTTAGA
>NZ_SZWJ01000124.1:0-10294 GCF_012184455.1 Caulobacter sp. SSI4214
TAGTCCAGGCGGGCGCGGTCGCGCGGCGTGCGGTACAGCTCCGGCGCCTCGAACCACGGACGGCAGGTCAGCTCGCCGTCGAAGAAGCCGCTGACCAGGGCCTTACAGCCCTCGGGGCGGGCGTAGATGCGGTTGTCGACCGCCCGGATCTGGCCGCCGGCGTCGGCATAGATGCCCGAGCGCATGACGCCGACGATCTTGTTATTGCCAGCATAGGCGATGCCCGAGGCGACATAGAGACCCACGTCCACGGCCTCCAGCTCACCGTCGTTGATGCGCAGGTTGGCGTTCTCGACCGTGACGGCCCAGTCGCTGTCGCGCACCACGGGGCGGATCAGCACCGTCTCGTCGCCGCCGCCGATATAGATCCCGCGCGAGAAGCCGTCGACATAGAGGCCGTCCAGGCTGACCAGCTGCTGGCGGTTCATGCCGCTGATCACGAAGCCGGCCGAGTTGCGGGTGCGCGACGAGCCGGTCCAGTCGCCCAGGCGGACGATGCGGATGTCCTTCAGCCGGCTGTCGTTCGAGGTCTCGAAGGCGCCGCCGATGGCGGTGGCGGCGATCTCGACGTCCGAAGCCATGATCGTGCCGGCGGCCTTGACCACCGCCGAGCGGGTGCGGCCGATGAAGACCGCGCCAGCCAGCTCGATGCGGCTGTCACCAACGTCGAAGGCCGAGGCGTCGCCGTCATAGCGAACCGTGACGTTCTGCAAGGCGATCTCGGTGGCGCGGCCGACGATGCACGAGGCGGATCCAGCGCGGCCAGCCTCGATGCCCAGGCCCTGCAGCACCACGTACTGCACGCCCGAGGCGATGCGAATGCAGGGCTGATCGGGCGGCGCGATCAGGATCGGCCGATTACGGCTGGGCGAATAGTTGCGCGCGACGATCGTCACCGCCTTGGTGATGTTCAGCGACTCGACACAGGCCCCGCCGTTGGTCGAAGTCAGGGTCAGGGTGTCGCCGTCATAAAGCCGGGCGATCGTGGCCGAGACCTGGCCCGGATAGGCGTAGTCGCAATTGATCTCGCGCGAGACATAGCCGCCGTAGCCATAGCCGCTGCCGCCATACCCCTGGTCGCTGTAACCGTAGCCATAGCCGTAGTTGTAGCCATAACGGCCCACCACGCAGCGGCCGCGCACGCGGTAGTAGCCGCGCGCGCAGGGACGACGCTTGGCGTAGTTGACCTTGCATCCCTGCGAGAGATTGGGCTGGAGCAGAAGACCAAAGCACGGGCGGATCTGCTGGTCGACCTTGGCGTCGGGCGAGGCGGCGGCGCTGTCGGGCGCGGCCGACGCCAGGCCCAGGATCAGGACGGCCCAAAGCGCCAGGAAGCTGCCGAGGCGGCGCATCAGTAGTTCCCTTCGTTATAGGGGCGGCCCCCGCCGCGATCTTGGCCCGGCGCCGGTCCGGCCAGGCCGCCGTCCCGACGGTAATCGTCCGGCCGTGAGGGTCCGCGGTCGTAGTCGCCGTTGAGATACGGACGCGGCGGCAGGCGCTCGCCCGGCGCGCGGACGGGACGCGAGATCTGGGCCAGCAGCTGTTGCAGGCGTCCGACCGACGGCTTGAAGCCAGCCAGGGCGCCGTCGATCTGGTAGACCACCGCCTTGGCGCGATCCTGGTCGGCCACGCCTTGCAGGCCCAGCGAGAAGTAGGTCGACATGGCGTACTTGGCCTCGGCCGAGCCCTGCTTTTCGGCCTCCTCGAACCAGTGATAGGCGCGGGCGTAGTCGCGGGGGACGCCGACGCCCTCGGCGTACATCACGGCCAGCACCAGCTGGGCCTTGGACGAGCCATTGACCGCCGCGTACTGGATCGCCCGCACCTTCTCGATCGGCGACAGGCGGCCGGTGTTGGGGCGACCGATCATGCCCTCGAAGGTCTGGGCGTCGTTGACCGTCAGCAGCCGCTCGTCCGCCACGGGCTTGGGGATCACGCGCAGATAGGCCAGGGCCTCGCCGATGTGGATGAACGGCAGCTCGTTCAGCCGGGCGAGAGCCGTGTCGCGCGCCTCGCCCGACAGGTCCGACTCGTCGGAATGCGGCACGCCCGACTCCGGCGAGTCCGGCGGATAGAACTCGTAGGGCGGAATCCAGCGCTTGGCCTTGCTCTCGACGAACGAGCCATAGGAGGCCCGGGCCGGCGAGGAGCGCTCGAAATCCTTGAGCATGACGTAGGCCGAAACGTCGCCGGTCTGCACCGCCAGATAGTTGTAGAGATAGGCGTCGACGTCGTTGCGCTTGAACAGGTCCAACGCCGCCGGCGCGCCCCGCTGGCTGGGCTTGCCGTAGGCCTCGATGGCCTGGAGGTTGTCGGAGGGCTCGCCGAACGGTCCGAAATTGCCGTCGTGGATCCGCGCCAGGGTGCGGAAGCCGTCGGCCCCCTGGGTCGACAGGATGTAGATCACGCGACCGCGGACCTTCTCCTGTTCCTCGGTCGACATGCGCGACAGCAGGCGGTCCAGGGCGAAATAGGCGGTTCGGCGCTCGAAGGCGCGGCAGTCGTCGAAGCGCGAGAGAGCCTTCGATTCGGCGCCCCGGCGCTCGTAGGCCGAGATCGGCGTGTAGCCGTTCGCGTTGGCCAGGGCCACGGCGTACCAGACGGCCGACTCGACCGGATCCTCGATATTCTTGTCGGCCGCGCGCTGGCCTTCATAGCGTCGGGCCAGCTCCAGCTGGGCGAAGAAGTCCCCCCGGAACCCGCCCTGGCGCAGGGCGCGAATCTCTTGCTGCTGCTGGTTGAATTGACCCGAGGCGCCCTGGGCCGCCTGCGGTCGGGGACAGGCGCTGGCGCGCTTGTGGAACCAGAAACTCGGGCCGGTGTCGCAACCGACGAGGGGAATCACGACCGCGGCGACGACCGCGCCCACGGGCGCGCGGCGCAACAGCGCCGCGCGGTTCGCATAGACTGCCCCAGCCGCGTCGCGGAGCCTAAGAAGGCGCGCGATCGCGTCGCCGGCCTCGCGCATGAATCCCCCTTCAGTCGCCAGCCGTTAACCATAAAACAACGATCTCTCATGTGCCCCGGATCGGACACTGTCAAGGTCGCCGCCTCCATCGACCGGTGAAGACTTCACGACAAGAAAAGCGACTCGCCTGTCAGGGGAATTTCAATGACTTTGGCCGCCGTTCGCGCCGGGCCCAAGTCCCACTTAGTTTGCGGCCAAGGTCGGGAACCCGACGGAAGATCTTATCCACCGTCGGGTCCTGTCACGCCAAAGTTCAAAAAGGATCCGGCGGAATCAGCGTCCCGTCGGCATATCCTTGAACGGAACGTCCTTGTCGACGCGCACATCGCCGGGCAGGCCCAGGACCCGTTCGGCGATGATGTTCTTGAGGATCTCGTCCGTGCCGCCGGCGATGCGCAGGCCCGGCGCCCACATCAGGCTCTGCTGGAAAGCGCCCTCCGCGGCGGCCGTGTCGGGATCGGACAGGATTCCGTACTGGTCTTCCATCTCGACGGCGTTGTTGGCCATGTCCTGCATCTGGTTGGCCGAGATGATCTTGCCGATTGAGCTCTCCGGTCCCGGCGTCTGGCCGCGCGACAGAGCCGTCATGGTGCGGAACCGAGTGAACTTCAGCCCCTCGGACTGGACGTACCAGTCGGCCAGCTTCTCGCGGAACGACTGGTCCTTGATCGAGGGTCCGGCCGGGCCGGCCAGCTCGCGGGCCAGCTTCATGACATCGCGATAGTTGGGGCCGCTGGAACCGCCGACGGCCAGACGCTCGTTCATCAGCGTGACCAGGGCGACCTGCCACCCCTGCCCGACCTCGCCCAGCCGCTGGCTGTCCTTGACCCGCAGGTCGGTGAAATAGACCTCGTTGAACTCGCGCCCGCCCGACATCTGGTGGATCGGCCGGCATTCGACGGCCGGGTCCTTCATGTCGATCCAGAACATGGTCAGACCCTTGTGCTTGGGCACATCGGGATCGGTCCGGGTCAGGAGAATGCCGTAGTCGCAGTAGTGGGCGCCGGTGGTCCAGACCTTCTGGCCATTGATCACCCACTCGTCACCATCCTTCACGGCGCGGGTGCGCAGCGCGGCCACGTCCGAGCCGCCGGCGGGTTCGGAGAACAGCTGACACCAGATCTCCTCGCCCTTCACGGCGGGGGAGACGAAGCGCTTCTTGGTCTCGTCATTGGCGAAGGCCATGACCGTGGGCACGCACATGCCCAGGCCGATGGTGAAATAGCCGTAGCCGAGCCCGGCCTTGCCCTCTTCCTGGCCGAAGATCACCGACTGGATCGGCGTGCCGCCGCCCCCGCCGATGGCCGCGGGCCAGGTGATGCAGGCATAGCCGGCGGCGGCCTTGGTCGCCTGCCAGTCCTTGCCCGCAGCCATGTGCTCGGGCGTATTCGGCTTGACGTCGCCCCACTTGGCGCGGTGCGCGGCGGCGTTCTCGGCGAGCCAGGCGCGAGCCTTCTCACGATAGGCGGCTTCTTCGGGGGAGTCGTTGAAATCCATGATGATGTTCTCCCTTAGGCCGCGTTCTTCTGTTCCAGCTGGCTGACCAGCCGTTCCTTCCAGACCCGGGGCGCGCCGGCCACCAGGCTGAGCTGCCGCGAGCGGCGATAATAGAGGTGACAATCGACGTCCCAGGTGAAGCCCATGCCGCCGTGCACCTGGATGTTCTCCTTGCTGGCGAACCAGAAGGCCTCCGACGCGGCGATGCGGGCGGCCGAGGCGGCGATCGGCAGCTCGGGCGCGTCGTCGTTCAGGGCCCAGGCGCCATAGTAGGCGTTGGAGCGGGCCACCTCGTTCTTGACGTACATGTCGGCCAGCTTGTGCTTGATCGCCTGATAGCCGGCGATGACGCGGCCGAAGGCGTAACGCCCCAGCGCGTAGTCCTTGGCCATCTCCAGGCAGCGGTCGGCGCCGCCCAGCTGTTCGAAGGCCAGCAGAACGGCGGCCCGGTCCAGGATCGCCTGGACGATGTCGAAGCCCGCCCCAGCCTCGCCAACCCGCTCGGCGGCGGCGCCGTCGAAAACGATCTTGGCCACGCCCCGGGTGGGATCCAGACTCTTCAGCGTCTCGCGCTTGACCCCCGCGCCGGTCAGATCGACCAGGAACAGGCCGGGACGCCCGCCTTCGCTGGCCAGGACCAAGGCCATGTCGGCCACGTCGCCATCGGTGACGGGGATCTTGGTTCCCGTCAGCTTGCCGCCCTCGACCCGGCATTGCAGCGTGGCCGGCCCGACCACGCCAGGACCTTCCGAGGTCGCCAGGGCGCCGATCAGGTCGCCGGCGGCGATACGCGGCAGGACGGCGGCCTTCTGGGCTTCGGACCCGAAGGCCAGGATTCCCTCGGCCAGGCAGTAGACGGTGGACGCGAACGGGATCGGCGCGACGGCGCGGCCCAGCTCCTCGGCGATGGCGCACAGCTCGACGCGCCCCAGGCCCAGGCCGTTATATTGCTCGGGGATGCAGGCCCCCAGCCACCCCTGCTCGGCCACGCCCTTCCATAGCGCCGCGTCATACGAGCGGCCGGCGTCGTCCAGCACGCCCCGGACGACGCCGACGTCGCAATGGGCGGCGAGGAACTTTCTAGCCTCGTCCTTCAGGAATTTCTGGTCGTCCGAATAGTCGAAATCCACGAGCATCCTCCCTGGGCCACGCTCTTTGGCGCGGCGCTTTCGAAAGCACACTGAACGACGTTCACGCGAAGGGAAAGATTGACCCGGCGTCAAGAATTTCAGGTTCTTATACGCCCTTCACACGCAGTCGGACGTTACCTAGCGGCATGGCCAAGACCGTCTTCCAGAAGAACCAAAGGGTGTGGGTCGAGAGCATCGGCTGCTGGGCGACGATCGAGAAGATCGTGCCCATCTGGGCCAAGGGCTTCGACGAGCCGGTGCGCGTCACCTACGACGTGGGCCTGGGCCGCGAATTCCAGGCGGCCGAGCTGAAGGCCGAGGACAAGGCCGACGGACGGGAAGGCGACGCCCTGTCGAACTGGCGCGTGCTGCGCGCCCGCAACAAGTGGCAGCAGGAGGGCGACTGCGCCCACCATCCCCATCCCGGCACCTATCCGGTGGTGGTCACCGACGCCAATGACTGGGGCGGCTGGCGCACGCCGGGGGCCGAGTACGACCGCGATCCCTACAAGATGGAATATCAGGCGCGACTGATCGCCAGCGCGCCGCGCCTGCACGCCATCGCCCGCGAGGTGCTGACCCTGGTGGCCGACCATCCCGAGGACGCGCCGCCGGCCCTGACCGCCCTGGCCCAGAAGATCGTGGCGATCGAGCGCTATCTGCAGGAAATGCCCGCGGCCGCGCCCGGAACCTAAACGGTCGCGTCCGGTCGGGCTTTGAAATTGCCCTTCTTCCACGCCATCCAAAGGACGAGCGCCGCCACCAGCGTGCCGACGATCATGCAGGGCAGCGACGCTTCCGGACCAAAGGCCCCGCCGCTCAGGAACTCCGGCGCGCCGGGCTTGGGCTCGGAAATGAAGAGACTGGGCGTGCGCGGCGTGCCCGAAACCGACGCGCCCCAAAGCCAGCCCTGGGTGAAGTTCCATGCCGCGTGCAGGCCGACGGACATCCAGAGCCGGTTGCTGAGCAAGTAGAAGGCCGCCAGCAGAAAGCCAGCCTCGATCATGATCGCGACCGAAGACACCACGGTCGCGCCCGGATTGGCGAGATGCGCCGCGCCGAACAGCGCCGCCTGAGCGATCAGGGCGGGCCAGACGCCGAACGCGCGCATCAGCAGCCGCATCAGGATCGCGCGGAAGACCAGCTCCTCCATCATCCCCGACTGGATGGCGATGTTCAGCATCTGCCAGGGCGAGCCTCCGTGCGGACCGCTTATCCGATAGACCCCGATCAGGCACAGCGCGGCGATCACCAGCGCCATGATCAGCGCTCCCACCGCCCCGCCGACCAGCAGATCCAGCGGCGCGTCGGAAAGCTTCAGCTCCGGCGGCCAGCGCCCCTCGGCCAGTCTTACGGCGCCGGCGTAGACGGCGAACCCGGCC
Source organism: Caulobacter sp. SSI4214 (assembly GCF_012184455.1). Lineage (NCBI taxonomy): Bacteria > Pseudomonadati > Pseudomonadota > Alphaproteobacteria > Caulobacterales > Caulobacteraceae > Caulobacter > Caulobacter sp. SSI4214. The sequence goes on from NZ_SZWJ01000124.1 coordinate 6,978, forward strand.
ACGCACGCCGCCAGCACCTTCAGCGCGTCCAGCGGCGTCGATTTCGGCAGGAACTGGACGCCGCCATAGATCCCGGTGAAGACCAGGAACAGCAACACCATCCAGCCGACCGACCGCAGCCAGCGCAGCGGTCCAGGATGCAGAAAGCGCCGATCGCCGATGTCGAGTCCGCCGATGTCCGTGGCCAAGTTCGCCTCCCCTGCCCCTCGTCGATGTCGGAGCAACCCCTAATTCGCCCCTGGCCGTCAAGCGTCCCCTCGCGGAGGCTCGCCGACCGCATTAAGTAGGACGGATGCGCACCGACACCCCCCAGCCCGTTCGTCTGGCCGATTATCGCCCATTCCCCTTCGCCATCGAGACGACCCGGCTCGTCTTCGACCTGCACCCGACGGCGACGAAGGTGACGGCCGAGCTGGCCATCCGCCGCGTCGGCGACGCGACCGAGCCCCTGGTGCTGGACGGCGAACGGCTGAAACTGCTGTCGATCGCCATCGACGGCCAGGCCTTGGGCGCCAACCAGTTCGTTGTCGACGCCGAACACCTGACGATCGCCGAAGTCCCCGACCGGTTCGTTCTGACGACCGAGGTCGAGATCGATCCGTCGTCGAACAAGGCCCTGACCGGCCTGTACATGTCGGGCGGGCGCTTCTGCACCCAGTGCGAGGCCGAGGGCTTCCGCACCATCACCTACTTCCCCGATCGCCCGGACGTGCTGTCGCGCTACACCGTTCGGATCGAAGCCGATCGCAAGTTTCCGCACCTGTTGAGCAACGGCAATCCCGGCGCGTTCGGTCAGGTTGGGGAAACCCGCCACTTCCTGGAATGGACCGATCCCTTCCCCAAGCCCTGCTATCTGTTCGCCCTGGTCGCCGGCGACCTCGACGTCCTGGCCGACAAGTTCATCACGATGAGCGGCCGCGAAGTGGCGCTGCGCATCCTGGTCGACCCCGGCCAGGCCTCGCGCGCGGCCTACGCCCTCGACAGCCTGAAGCGCGCGATGAAGTGGGACGAGGACACGTTCGGCCGCGAATACGACCTCGATCTCTTCGCGATCGTGGCCGTCCGCGACTTCAATTTCGGGGCGATGGAGAACAAGGGGCTCAACATCTTCAACAGCGCCCTGCTGCTGGCCGACCCCGAAACCGCCACCGACCTGGACTACGAGCGGATCGAGGCGGTCGTCGCCCACGAGTATTTCCACAACTGGACCGGCAACCGCATCACTTGCCGCGACTGGTTCCAGCTGTGCCTGAAGGAAGGCTTCACGGTCTTCCGCGACCAAAGCTTCAGCGCCGATCAGCGTGGCGCGGCCGTGCAGCGCATCAAGGACGTCCGAGCGTTGCGCGCGCGGCAATTCGCCGAGGACGCCGGCCCCCTCGCCCACCCCGTGCGCCCGTCCAGCTATCTGAAGATCGACAACTTCTACACCGCGACCATCTATGAGAAGGGCGCGGAAATCATCCGGATGCTGAAGACGATCCTGGGCGACGCGGCGTTCCGGAAAGGCAGCGATCTCTATTTCGACCGCCACGACGGCCAGGCCACCACGGTCGAAGCCTTCATCGCGTGTTTCGCCGAGGCCTCCGGCCGAGACCTGACCGCGTTCTTCGACTGGTACGAGCAGGCCGGCACGCCGTCGGTGACCATCGACACCGACTATGACGCCGCGGCGAAGGCCCTGACCCTGACCCTGACCCAGTCGACCGCGCCCACGCCCGGCCAGCCGAACAAGAAGCCCTTGCCCATCCCCGTGGCGATCGGGCTTCTGTCGGCGGAGGGCGAGGTGCTGCGTGACACCGAGATCGTGCTGCTCGACCAGGCCCGCCAGACCGTGCGCTGGGAGGGCGTGACCAGCGCCCCGGTGCTGTCCGCGCTGCGCGGCTTCTCGGCTCCGGTGAACCTGACGACAGACGCCCGGGCCTCGGACCGCTACGTGCTGTTCGCCGCCGATCCGGATCTCTTCAACCGCTGGGAGGCCGGCCAGACCCTGGCGCGCGACCTGATCCTGGCCCGCGCCGCCGGAACGCCGGACGAGGTGGGCGAGGAGCGCTATGCCGACGCCCTAGGCCGCGCCCTGGTCGACGACGCCGCGGAGCCGGCCTTCAAGGCGCTGCTGCTGGCCTTGCCGTCCGAACCGGACCTGGCCTTGATGTCCGACCCCGCCGATCCGGCGGCCTTGCACGAGGCCCGCGACGCCCTGCGGACCCGCATCGCCGTGCATCTCGGAGACCTCCTGCGGCGCCTGCACGGCGAGATGCAGAGCGAGGGCGAATTCTCCGCCAGCGCCGAGGCCGCCGGTCGCCGCGCTCTGCGAAACGCCTGTATCGAGATCCTGGCGGCCGATCCGCGCGACGACAACCTGATGCGGATCGTCGGCCACTTCGAGGCCTCGCGGAACATGACCGACATGATTGGCGCCCTTTATCCGCTGGTCAGCATCGGCGGCGTCGCGCGGGAAAAGGCCCTGGCCAATTTCCACTTCGCCTGGCGGGCGGAGCCTCTGGTTCTGGACAAGTGGTTCGCCGTACAAGGCCGCGACCCGAACGAGGATGCGCTGGAACGGGTGATCGCCCTGACCTCGTATCCGGACTTCGAGCCGACCAACCCGAACCGTCTGCGCGCCTTGGTCGCGACCTTCGCCAACTTCAATCCGGCGCGGTTCCACGACCCCAGCGGCGCGGGCTACCGGTTCCTGGCGGATCAGATCCTGGCCGTGGACGCCTTCAACCCGACCACCGCCGCGCGCCTCGTCGACCCGCTAGGCGGCTGGCGACGCTACAAGCCGGAGTTGGGCCAACGGATGCGCGAGCAACTGGAACGCATCAAGGCCCATCCGGGGCTTTCCCGGAATGTCCTGGAATTGGTGGCCAAGGCGTTGGATCAGGACGATCCGCGCGGCGGATAATCGGTGGATCTCTTGCGACACATGGGCTCATCCGCGTGGAAATCGGCGGTTCGGCGGTGACGCGGCTAACGGCGGTACGATAGTTTACCCTATTCGGCGAAGTGACTCGCCGGGGGAACCACGGAGCCGTTGGGTTTGAAAAGGGGCATCGCGAGACTCGGGGGGCTGGCGAACGCCGGACCAGCCGCGCCCGCAGGCTCGCGCGCCAAGGCCCTGCGCCCGCCGTCCCAAACCTTCGTCCGCATCGCCATCCTGGCCGCGCTGCTGTTGCTGGCCGTCTACACCGCGTTCGGCGTCAAGCGCCTGGAGAACGAAGCCCAGGCGCGGCCGGGCGGCGCGCCTCTGGCGGCCAAGGCGCAATTGGTCGCCGGCCGCGTGGAGGCCAATCTGGCCGCCCAGCGCGCGGGGCTAT